>CAMURX010000213.1 GCA_947097615.1 uncultured Neisseria sp.
ATTTTTCAGACGGCCTCAACCGAAGGGACATACACATGAAACAATATCTCGGCCTGATGCGCCACGTCATGCAAAACGGTCACGACAAATCCGACCGCACCGGCACCGGCACGCGCTCCGTGTTCGGCTACCAGATGCGCTTCGATTTGGCGCAGGGTTTCCCGCTTTTGACCACCAAAAAACTCCACCTGCGCTCGATTATCCACGAGCTGCTGTGGTTCCTCAAAGGCGATACCAACATCAAATACCTGAAAGACAACAACGTTTCCATTTGGGACGAATGGGCGGACGAAAACGGCAACTTGGGCCCGGTTTACGGCTACCAGTGGCGCAGCTGGCCCGCGCCCGATGGCCGCCACATCGACCAAATCGCCAACGTGGTGGAGCAAATCAAGAAAAACCCCGATTCCCGCCGCCTGATTGTATCGGCCTGGAATCCCGCGCTGGTGGACGAAATGGCCTTGCCGCCCTGCCACGCGCTGTTTCAGTTTTACGTTGCCGACGGCAAATTGTCCTGCCAGCTCTACCAGCGCAGCGCGGACATCTTCCTCGGCGTGCCGTTCAACATCGCCAGCTACGCGCTTCTGACCATGATGATTGCCCAAGTGTGCGGTTTGCAGCCGGGCGAATTCGTCCACACGCTGGGCGACGCGCATATTTACAGCAACCACTTCGAGCAAACCGAATTGCAGCTGGCCCGCGAACCGCGCGCGCTGCCGAAGATGAAGCTCAACCCCGCTGTAACCGACCTGTTCGACTTCAAATTCGAAGATTTCGAACTGGCGGATTACGATCCGCACCCGCACATCAAAGCCGCCGTGGCCGTCTGAAAAAACTTGAAATTATAGCGGGTTAAGTTCAAATCAGGACGCGGCAGCGAAACCGCAGGTAGTACAAACAGTACGGCAAGGCGGGGCAGTATCGGGCTGGTTTAAAGTGAATCCGCCATACATGCCGCCGGTTCCGAAGGCGGTATTTTAGCGGCAGGTATAGTGGATTAAATTTAAATCAGGACAAGGCGACGAAGCCGCAGACAGTACAAATAGTACGGCAAGGCGAGGCAACGCCGTACTGGTTTAAATTTAATCCACTATATTTCGCGGCGAAGCCATGATGAGAGAGGCCGTCTGAAAACGGAAAACCAGTTTTCAGACGGCCTCTTGCCGTTCCAAACGCCCCGCCTTAAAGCGTGGCCGCTTCGACATAGGGTACGCGGCCGTCGGGTTCGGGCGGCGTATCGAAGGCGACAACGAACAGCCTGCCGCCCGCCGCCAGATGCGGATATTCGTTCATGACGGGCAGCAGCGGGTCGTTTTCATGCAGGCTGCCGACCATGTAGTGCCAGCCGAGTTTGCGGCAGCGGATGTATTGCGCGCGCAGGAGGGCGCGGTAAACGTCGGCATCGTCTTTTTCGACGGCGGTCAAAGCCAGATAGCCGTAGCGTATCGTCCCGCCCTCGTCGGGCAATAGCGGCAGGCGCAACAGGCGGGCGGCGGCGTTATACAACGGTTTGCCCAAACGCCACAGGCCGTTGTACCGTTCGACATGGATTTGGCGGAAACCGTGCTGGTCCCAGCCGGCCAGCGCGCCGACAATCCGGCCGTCCCGCCGCGCGATGCAGACGTCGCCGACGGACAGCCCGCGCAGCCGCCCGTTGTGCCAGTCGGCCGGTTCATAATGCGGCGCAAATTGGCGGCGGGCGGCTTCGCGGTTGAGAAAATCGGTCAGTTCGCCTTCTTCTCCCGCACGGCCGAAGCGGAGTTCCACCCCCTCAGGCGCAATCGGGCGACGCGGGCGGGCAAGGCGGATGAACGGCGTGTGCACCAAGCCTTGCGGGATGTAGTGCGGCATACCGCGGCGGTTGGCGGCGATGGTGGACAGGGCGGCGGCGTTGTCGTGCAGAATCATGCTGGTGTGCAGCGGCAGCGGGTCGGCGGCAATGACGTTGCCCAGTTCGCGGTAGGCCCGGAAAAGGCAGCGGCCGGAACGGTAGCGGCGGTTGAGGCGCAGATCGGCCAGATAGCCCAGCGTTTCCAGTCGGCCGTTGAAATAGGCGGCACGGCGGAAACGGCTGCCCAATACCGCGATTTCGCCCGTTTCGACATTGCAGCCTTTGTAAATTTCCGCCTGTTTGCCCTGAACCGACGAGGTGAGGAAGTAAGACGGTTCGCGGCGGAAGCTGACGCTGATGCCGCCTTCCATAACGTTTTCCCGCAACAGGCGGCGCAGGGCGTCGTCGTCGTCGGGTGTGGCGGGGGAGAAGGTGATGCGTGGCATAGGGGCCGTCTGAAAAAACATTGGACGGCGTGATTATATAGTGAAACGGCCGTCCCGATGGAGCGCGGCGTGGCGGGATGAGGCCGTCTGAAAAAGCCGAAGCCGCCAAATTCCGCTATAATCCGCCGTTTTGATGACCCGTTTTACGCTATGTCCCCGCGCCCGCTGATATTGACCGTACTGCTTGCCGCCCTGCCTTTGTCCGCCGCCCCCGAAACGCCGGACGGAGGCGATTTGAACAGCATCCGCCACGCCATCGACGAGGCGCAGTCGGAATTGCAGCAAAAACAGCAGGCGCAGCGGCAGGCGCAGCAGACGCTGGCCAAAACCCGCGCCGCACTGGAAAAGGCGCAGCGCGAACTGGCCGGCATCACCCGCCGCCAGCAAGACTCGCGGCAGAAGCTGCAAACGCTGCAAAACGAACTCGAAGGGCTGAAAACCGAAATCGCGGGACGCAAAGCGCAAGTTGCCCGCCTGTTGAACGGCCACTACAAAAACCGCCAAAACAACGCCGTCATCCTGTTTCTGAAAAACGCCGAGCCGGGGCGGAAATCGCGTTATCTCGAATACGCCCGCCGCATCGGCAGTGCAAACCGCAACGTGGTCTCCGAACTGGTCGTCCAGCAGCAGGAACTGCACCGGCGCGAACAGGAAATCGATGCCGAATTGGCGAAGCTGGCTAAACTGAAAGCGGAAAAAGAAGCCGCGTTGAGCAGGCTGGGCAAACACAATTCGGCCGCACAGCGCGAAAACAGCCGTCTGAATGCCGAAATCGACAAGCAAAACCAAAACCTGAACAAACTGCGTGCCGACGAATCGAAATTAAACCAAATCCTTGCCGACATCGCCCGCCGCAATGCAGCCAAACGCAAACAGGAAGCCGCCGCCCGCACCAAAGCCGCCCGCGAGTGGCTGGCGGCGGAAAAGGCGAAAAAACGTCCGGCAAAACCTGACAACGCCGAAGACAAAGCCGCCTCCGCGACGGCCAAAACGACCGTTTACACCCTGACGGACGAAG
>CAMURX010000214.1 GCA_947097615.1 uncultured Neisseria sp.
GGCGCATGATTTGGTCGTAGCGGTAGCGCGGGAAGGTGGCGCGTATCCACAGATAGCCGTATAGCACCATCGCCATTTTGACAAACATCCAGAAGGCCGACGGCGTGCCGACAGCGCCCCAGCTTTGCGGGAAGGGCGAGAGCCAGCCGCCGAGAAACATCAGCGAAGTCAGCGCGGCAATCAGGATCATGAAAATGTATTCGGCCAAAAAGAACAGGGCAAAGGCGAAACCGGAGTATTCGACATGGAAACCGGCGACGATTTCGCTCTCGCCCTCGGCCACGTCAAAGGGCGCGCGGTTGGTTTCGGCAACGGCGGAAATCAGATAAATGATAAACACCGGAAACAGCGGCAGCCAGTTCCACGAGAATACCGAACCGCCGGCGATACCCTGCGCTTGGGCGGCAACGATTTCGGAAAAATTCAGGCTGCCTGAAACCATCACCACGCACAGCAAGGCCGCGCCCATGGCGATTTCGTAGGAAATGGTTTGCGCGGACGAGCGCATGGCGCCGAGAAATGAGTATTTGGAATTGGACGCCCAGCCGGCGATGATCACGCCGTACACCGACAGCGAAGTAATCATCAGAATATAGAGCAGGCCGACGTTGATGTTGGTGAGCAGCCACTTTTCGGAAAAGGGAATCACCGCCCAGGCGGCAAACGACGGCGCCAGCGACATAATCGGGCCGATATAGAACAGCGCCTTGTTTGAGAGCTTGGGACGGGTTACTTCTTTAAACAGCAGTTTGAACACGTCGGCAAAGGGCTGGATCAAGCCCCACGGGCCGGTTACGTTCGGGCCGACGCGCAGCTGCATAAAGCCGATCACCTTGCGCTCGAAGTAAGTCAGGTAGGCAACGGTGAGAATCAGCGGAATCAGGATGATGACGATTTTGACGACAATCGACACAATCAGGCCGATGTCGCTGCCGATGGGGCCGAGCCAGCCTGAAAACAGGGTTTGGAACCATTCTTGCATTGCTTAAGCCCTTTCCAGTTCGATGGCGTTCATCATGCCGCCCAATTCGGCGTTGGCGCTGTGCAGCGGCAGGTGGACGATGTTTTCCGGCAGCGTTTTATCGGCCGAGACGCTGACGGTAACGCTGTGCTCGCCGTGTTTGGCGCGCACGCTGTCGCCGTCGAGCAGGCCGAGCGCGGCCAGCGTCAGCGGGTGGACGCGGGCGGCGGGCACTTGGGCGTGGCCGGTTTGCTGCAGCGATTCGGCGCGGCGTACGATGGCGTCGGTGTGGTAGATGCCGGTGCCGCCGACGCGGGTCAGCCCGCTGCCGGCCGGCGCGGCTTCGCCCTGCCAGCTGCTGCGGTTGTCGAGTTTGCCGGCCAGCGCGTCTTTGTCGATTGCTTCTTGCAGCACTTCTTCGCTGCTGTCGAACTCAAAGCCGTCCACTTCAAAAATATTGCCCAGCACGCGCAGGATTTTCCACAGCGGGCGGCTGTCGCCGTAGCCTTTGGATACGCCGTGGAAGGACTGCAAGCGGCCTTCCATATTGATCAGGCTGCCGGAAGTTTCGGTAAAGGGCGCAATCGGCAGCAGTAGGTCGCACACGTCTAGCAGAGTGTCGCTGACATAGGGG
The DNA here is from genome assembly GCA_947097615.1 of uncultured Neisseria sp. Lineage (GTDB taxonomy): Bacteria > Pseudomonadota > Gammaproteobacteria > Burkholderiales > Neisseriaceae > Neisseria. Next base: position 1,596 of record CAMURX010000214.1, read on the forward strand.
GTGAACGCCATCACGGTTTGCGCTTCGCGCAGCGCGGCCACGGCACGGCCGCCGTTAGCCACGTCGATTTCGGGTTCGACGTTCAACAGCAGCACGGCTTTTTTCGGCTGGGCGATCATTTCGGCAATGGTCTGTCCGTTATTGACTGCCAGCACATCGGCGCCGACGCTGTTGGCCGCCTGCGGCAGGATGCCGAGCTTGGCGCCGGTAGCATCGGCCAGCTTCTGCGCGGCGGCATAGATGGCGGCGTAATCGGGATGGTTCTGCGCTTCGGCGCCCAGCACAATGGCGGCCTGCTCGGCGGCTTTCAGGCTGCCGCCGATGCCGTTTTCCAAGTCCTGCGCCAGAGTTTTCAGGCAGCCTGCCCATTGGTTTGGATGCAGGATTTGCTGCGCGGCAAGCGGCATATGCAGCGCTTCTTTGCTGCTGGCGAGCACGCTGATCTGGCTGCCGTTGTTGGCGGCGCGGCGCAGGCGGGCGGTCAGGAGCGGCTGCTCTTTGCGCAGGTTGGCGCCGAGCACCAGAATGGCACCGGCATTGCCCAAGTCTTCAATGCTCTGGCCGAGCCATTGCGCGCCTTTCAGGCTGCCTGCCAAACGGGCATCCTGCGCCTGCAGGCGGGTGTCGAAATGTTTGATGCCGAGACCCTGCGCCAGTTTTTTCGCCAGATACAGCTCTTCGACGGTATTCATCGGGTTGGCCCAGATGCCGATTTGATCCTGCTGTCCGTCTTTACCGACGCAGTCCAGCGAAGTGCGCACATATTCGAGCGCGGTTTTCCAATCAACATCGATCCATTCACCGCCCTGCTTGATTTTCGGGTTTTTCAGGCGGCTGTCGTGGTACAGGCCTTCGTAGGCGAAGCGGTCGCGGTCGGACAGCCAGCATTCGTTGATGGCTTCGTTTTCCAGCGGCAGCACGCGGCGCACGGTGTGTTCTTTCACCTGCACAATCAGGTTGCTGCCCAAAGAGTCGTGGGCGGAAACGGATTTGCGCCGGCTCAATTCCCAAGTGCGGGCGTTGAAGCGGAAGGGCTTGCTGGTCAGCGCGCCGACGGGGCACAAATCGATAACGTTGCCTGAGAGTTCGGTTTCCACCACTTTGCCGACAAAGGGCATGATTTCGGAGAACTCGCCGCGGTAGGCCATGGCGATTTCCTGCTCGCCGGCGATTTCTTCGGTAAAGCGCACGCAGCGGGTGCAGTGGATGCAGCGGCTCATTTCGGCGGCGGAAATCAGCGGGCCCATGTCTTTGCCGACCACGGCGCGCTTGGCTTCGGTGTAGCGGCTGGTGGTTTTGCCATAGCCCATTGCCAAATCCTGCAGCTGGCACTCGCCGCCCTTGTCGCATACCGGACAATCGAGCGGGTGGTTGATCAGCAGAAACTCCATCACCCCTTCCTGCGCCTGACGGGCTTTTTCGGAATGGGTGCGCACCACCATGCCGTCGGTTACCGGCGTGGCGCAGGCGGGCAGCGGCTTGGGCGCTTTTTCCACTTCCACCAGGCACATGCGGCAGTTGGCAGCAATGGAAAGTTTCTTGTGGTAGCAGAAGTGCGGGATGTAGGTGCCGAGCTTCTGCGCGGCTTCGATTACCGTCGCGCCCTGCTCTACCGACACTTGTTTGCCGTCGATTTCGATTTGTAACATGGTGGTTTCCTAGTTACGGGGTTTTATTTGAATGGGTAATGGTTTG
>CAMURX010000215.1 GCA_947097615.1 uncultured Neisseria sp.
GGCGCAGCTGTCGGCGGTTTCGACGGCAGCTGCGGCGGAGGGGGAAACGGCGGCGGCAAGAAGGGCGGCGGCGTGGCGCGGGTTCATGCGGGTCTCCTTGATGGGTGAAAAAAACGGAAACGGATGTTTTCAGACGGCCTCAAAGCGTTTGCCGCAGCTTTGAGGCTGTCTGAAAAATTATCTGCGCCTGCGACCGAAGCCGCCGAAGCCGCTGCGGCGGGGCTGGCGGTAGTTGGGCTGGGCGCGGTCGGTGGGGCGGTAGACGCCTGCCTGTTGTCCGGCCGGGCGGCTCGGGCGTAGGGAAGACGGCACGTTGGGTCGTTTGCCTTTGTATTGCTGCTCGTAGCGGCTGCGCACCTGCTGCGTGGCGGGATTGACGGGCGCGCGGCTGAAACGGTTGGCCAGCGCGTTGCCGATGAACGCGCCTGCGGCCGCGCCGACTAGGCTTTGCAGCAGCCAGCTTCCCGTGGAGGGGTCGTAAACATACTGCTGGCCGTCGCTGCCGGTAACGGTTTCGCCGTTTTTGCCTTTTTCCTGCGCTTCGGCCGACAGGGTTTCGTTTACCGCGTCGGGGTTGAGCTGGTAGACGGTTTGGTCGGCGGCGGAAGCGGCCTGCGCCTGCAATTGGGCGATTTGCTGCTGCTGGTCTTTGAGCTGCTGTTCGAGTTCGGCCTGCCTGTCGTTGCCGCAGGCGGCGAGGGTGAGCGCGGCAAGGGCGGGAAGGATGTAGCGGGTTTTCATACGGGTTCCTTGTCGTGTGTTGCGGGAATGTGCGCCTGCATATAGGCGCGGCGGAGGGGAAATCAAGGCCGTCTGAAAACGGGCGCGGCGGATGCGGCGCTTTCAGACGGCCTCAGGTGCTATTGTCCCGACGATTCGAGTTTCTGGTGTCCCTGTTTCAGCTCGATTTTGCTTTTCAGATAGTCCAGCAGGCTCGAATACATGCGGACGGCGCTCTGCTGCGCGATTTGTTTGCGGACGAGGGTTTTCTCCTCCGCGCTTGCCTGCGGCACGGTTACCGACTGCACTTCCATCAGCACGGGCACGGGCAGTCCTTCGAGCAGGACGTAGGCCGGTTTGCCCTCTGCCGGGCGGGCTTTGGCCAGCGCGGCGAGTGCCTGCGGCGGCAGACGCATGCGGGCGTCGGTGGCGCTCAGGGTTTCGACGGGCGACCAGGCCAGTTCGGGTTTGCCGCCTTTTTGCAGCTCGGCCAGCAGTTTTTTGCCCTGCTCCTGCGCGGCTTTGGCCGATTCGCTGTTAAGGTAGGCGGCGCGCACTTCTTCTTTTGCCTGCTCGAACGAGGGTGTGCTCTCTTCGCGGGTTTCGCTTGCGCGTACTACCCAGTAGCCTTCGCCCACGGCAATCGGGTCGGAATTGTGTTTTTTCTTGAACACTTCGTCGCCGAACAGGGCTTCCACCAAATCGGCGGGCAGCTGCGCCTGCTGCGCTTTGTCTTTGGTCAGCCATTCGCCGCCTTCTTTTACCGGCAGACCGGTTTTTTCGGCGGCGGCTTTGAGGCTGTCGGGCGAATCGAAGGCGGCCTGTTGCAGGATTTCGCGTGTTTTCGCCAGCGCCTGCCGCGCCTTCTGCCGTTTCAGTTCGGCTTCGATCTGCGCTTTGGCTTCGTCGAAACTTTCCGAGCCGCCAAGGTTGTCGATGTGCACGATGTGGAAGCCTTCGTCGGTTTCCACCAGTTCCGTCGCGCCTTTGCCGAGTTTGGCGACGGCGGTTTTGAAGGCTTCGGGCAGCGGCGTATCTTTGCCGATTGCGCCGAGGCTGCCGCCCGACTGCGCCGTGCCTTCGTCCTGCGAATATTTGCGCGCCAGATCTGCAAAGGTGTCGGGCGCGGCTTTAGCTTCGGCCAGCACTTTTTCCGCTTCGGCCTTCACGGCGGCTTTGTCCGCCGCGGCGGCTTTGAACATGATGTGCGACACTTCGCGCTGCGCTCCGGCAGCTTTCTGCCGCTCGTCGAAGGCTTTTTTCACTTCGTCTTCGCCCACGGTCTGTTTGTCGGCCAGCGCGTCGGCGGAAAGTTCGATGTATTGGAATTTCACAGCCTGCGGGCGGACGTATTTGCTTTTGTCTTTGTCGTAATAGGCTTTGAGCGCGGCATCGTCGGCCTTCACTTGCGCGGCGAAGTTTTTCGGGTCGAGTATCACGGTGCGCACGGTGCGGTCGGCCAGCACGGTTTCGGCGTAACGCGTGTATTGCGCGTCGGTGACGATGTTGCCGTTGGCGGCGAGGTTGACGAGGTTTTGCAGCTGGAACTGGCGGCGCAGGGTGTTGAGGAACTGTTCTTCGTTCATGCCGCTCTGTTGCAGGAAGTTGCGGAATTTTGTTTCGTTGAAGCGGCCGTTTTCGTCGTGGAAACCCGGATCGTCGACGATCACCTGTTTCAACTGCGCGTCGGACACGGCGATGCCCATCATTTTCGCGCCCTCGGTGAGGAAGGCGCGTTCGGTCAGCACAGTCAGGGCGTCTTGCGGGCTGCCCAGTTTTTCTTCGCGCTGCGCCTGCTGTACGCTTTGGGTGCTGATTTTTTCGCCGCCGACTTTGACGATATAGTCCGATCCTGCGGCGATGATGCCGCCCGCGCCGAAGCCGACGAAGGTAAGCGCAATCAGACCCAGCAGGATTTTGGCCGGGCCGCGGTATTTTTCTACGGTGGAAAACATGGTGTGAGTGCCGGTTGGGTAGGTAAAAAAAGGCCGCCATTGTAACCGATTTCGCCTGCGCCAGAAACACGGGAAAAGGCCGTCTGAAAAGCCTGTTTCGGGCTTTCAGACGGCCTTTTGCCCGGGCGGGCGGCGACGGCTTTTGGGCTGCATCAATCACAGAAAATTTCAAAAAGTCCGCCCGGACAGGTTCACCCTGCCCTGCTCCGCTCCGGTTTTCAGACGGCCGCAATCGGGCAAAGGCCGCCTAAAAGCAGCCTAGGGTCTGTTGACATTCAAGCCAGCCTTAAAACCGTAGCAGCCAGATAAATGTTGGCAGCAAAAGATTCATCCGTCTTTTCACAACGCATCGCAATCTTTTTAAACTCCTTTATCCGGCAGAAAAAGTTTGGGGCTGTCCTAGGGTGTGTTGACATTCAACATTTTGGCAGCTTTTGCGTCCTAAAACGGCATCTGCTGCGTTAAAAACACTCGCCAATGGGCGGCATTGGCTCGCGTTTTCGCCTTGCATCTGCCATTTTATGCCGAAAAATCCGCTTCAAAAGTTGAATGTCAACACACCCTAGGGGCTGTTGACATTCAAGCCAGCCTTAAAACCGTAGCAG
>CAMURX010000216.1 GCA_947097615.1 uncultured Neisseria sp.
TCGACCAGGCCGCGCTGGTTGCCGAAATCCGCGCCGTGCCGCAGGTGCTGGGCGTGCACGACCTGCACATCTGGACACTCACCAGCAGCCGCCACCTGCTCTCCGCCCACCTCGTACTCGACGGCGCGCTCACCGTGCGCGAAGCGCAGGCCGTCGTCCGCACCGTGGAAGAGCTGGCGCGCGGCAAAGGCATCGGCCACATCACCCTGCAAACCGACGCGCAAGACCACACCCACGGCGACCATCTCTACTGCCAAACCGAAGACGCCGATAACGGCCACAGCCGCCACCATTAGCCGAACCCGCCGCACAAACGCAAAAGGCCGTCTGAAAACCGCTTTTACGGGTTTTCAGACGGCCTTTCGGGTTTCAGACGGCCTTTGTTTCGATGCCGCGCGCTCAGAAATCCGCCATCGGTGCGGGGTAGCCGTTGCGCTCGATGCCGCTGCCTGCGCGGTGCGGTGCGTGGATCAGGCTGCTGTCCAGGTGTGCCAGTTCGGGCAGGTGGCTGCGGATGAAGCGGCCGTCGGGGTCGAGGTGCTGCGATTGGACGAAGGGGTTTTTCAGACGGCCTGCCGCTGCTTCCCGACAGCCGGCGCGGCAGAGGGCGGGGTCGTAGTCGGCGAGGGTGTCGGCGAAAAAGCGTTCTGCCGCCGCAGCGGGCATATCGGGCAGGGCGGCGGGGAAGGCGGCGCACAGCAGGCGCAGGCGCGGGTGCAGCCAGCCGCTGCGCACGAGCGAGCGCATGGCGGCGTCGACAAGCGGCACGCCCGTTTCGCCGCGCTGCCAGCGACTCAGGGCTTCGCTGCGGGCGCTGTCGGCGGCGGGTGTTTCGGGCGGCGGCGCGCTCGGCAGGATTTCGCGCAGGCCGCCGTTTTCCCACGTCCACAGGCCGTCTGAAAACGGCATTTTGCGGCGGCAGTAGTCGGCGTAAACCAAGCCTTCGAGCCATTGCGGCGCGTCTTGGCGCAGGGCTTCGCGGGCGAGGGCGCGCACTGACAGGAGGCCGAAGCGCAGGGCGGCGGAGAGCTGCGATGTGCCTTTTTGCGCGGGCAGGTCTTTGAGCAGGGGGTAGAGCGCCAGTTTGGGAACGAACGCGCGCCAGGCGGCCTGCGCCGCGGTTTCGCCGCCCTGCTGCAACAGCGGCGCGTCGGGGGCGTCGGGCAGCGGCGGTACGTCGCGCAGCTCTTCGGGCAGGCCGCGCTGTATGCGCTCTGCCGCCGCCCAATCGGGTTCGCCGTCTGCGCCGTCGTCGGCCTGCGCCTGCCGCAGCCATGCTTGCCGGAACACGGAAAAATCGGGCGGCGGCGCGGCATCGGCGCCGTGGCGCATGACGGGCACGGCGAGGATTTCTTCCTGTACGCGCAGCACGCGGTTTGCGGCTTCGCTGCCGGCCAGGCGTACGGCCTGCGCTGTGACGAGGCGGGCGGACGGGTGACGCGCCATCAGGCCGTTTAGGGCGTCTGCGGCGCTGCCGTGCAAAACGTGCAGCGGGATGCCGTGTGCGGCGAGGCCGTCTGAAAGTTCGGCCAGCGTTTGCCGCAGAAAGGTCTGCTGGCGCGGGTTGGCGTGCTGCGGCCAGACAAACACGCCTGCCACGGGCAGGCCAAAGCGCAGCGCCGCGTTCAGGGCGGGGTTGGCGGCAAGGCGCAGGTTGCGGGTGAAGTGGAGCAGGATGGGGGTGGGTGCGGTCATGGGGGGGGCCGTCTGAAAAAAGGAAAAGGTTGCGGGGGCGGGTTGCGGCGGTCGGCGCGTGTTCAGACGGCCTCTTTGCCGTTGGCGCGGCGGACTTGGTCGAAAAAGCGCAATACGGTTTCGGGCAGCCAGCGCAGATGGCCGAGGCCGCCGCCGGAGACAAAGCCCGCATGGCCGCCGTGTTCGGGTTGCAGCAGGCGCACCTGCGGCGAGACGTCGTGTTCGTCGGGCAGAAAACGCGCGGGCAGGAAGGGGTCGTTTTTGGCGTTGACGAGCAGGGTGGGCACGGCGATGTCGCGCAGGTAGGGCAGGGCGGCGGCTTGGCGGTAGTAGTCGTCTTTGTCGGCGAAGCCGTGCAAGGGGGCGGTGTAGGCGTTGTCGAAATCGCCGAGGGTGCGGATTTTGCGATCGGACGGCGGCATTTTCGCCAGCAGGCTGCTAAGGAAATAGCGGGTGTAGATGAGGCGCGGCAGGCTGCTCTCGAGGGCAGCGCCCGAGGCGGCGAGGTTGACGGGGGCGGAGAGGACGGCGGCGGCGCGCGGCACGGCGGGCGCGTTCAGACGGCCTTGTTCGCCGAGGTATTTGGCCAGCGCGTTGCCGCCGAGGGAGACGCCGACGGCGTAGATTTCGCGGTAGCGCGCGGCGAGCAGGCCGAGCATGTGGGCAATTTCGCGGGTGTCGCCGCTGTGGTATTTGCGGTTGGCAGGAACGCCGCCGCAGCTTCTGAAATGGGCGACAACGCCGTGCCAGCCGCGCGATTGCACGGCGCGCATGAGTTCGACGGCGTAGTGGCTGCGGCTGCTGCCTTCGAGACCGTGGAAGAGGATGACCAGCGGCGCGTCGGGGTTGGCCGCGTCGACGAAATCGTAGGCGGCCCGGTCTTCGCCGTAGCTGTCGGGCATGAGTTCGCGGCGGTAGGCGGGCGGCGGGCTTTGCCGCAGCTTGGCGTAGATGCTTTGCAGGTGTCCGCCGGCGAGCCAGCGGGGGCTGCGAAAAGGCGGCAGGTCGGGAAGTTTGTTGTGGTTTGAGGTCATGTCGGCAAGGGCGGGAGGCCGTCTGAAAGCGTGTTTGCGGTTTTCAGACGGCCTTTGGACTTTCGGGCGGTTTAGGCCGTCTGAACGGCGGGAGGGGGTGTGAAGGCGTTGTCGATCGGGGCGAGGAGGACGGCGGCTTGGGCTTCGATGGCTTCGCTGCGGCCGAGGTAGCCGAGTTTTTCGTTGGTTTTGCCTTTGATGTTGACGCAGCTTTCGGGGAGTCCGAGGTCGGCGGCGATGTTGGCGCGCATGGCGGGAATGTGGGGGGCGAGTTTGGGCTGCTGGGCGATGACGGTGGTGTCGGCGTTGACGACGCGCCAGCCCGCTTCCCGCACGCTTTGGTAGGCGGCACGCAGGAGGACGCGGCTGTCGGCGTTTTTGAATTCGGCAGCGGTGTCGGGGAAGTGGCTGCCGATGTCGCCCAGCCCCGCCGCGCCGAGCAGGGCGTCGGTGAGGGCGTGCAGGAGGGCGCCGGCGCCGCAATGGCCGAGCAGGCCTTTGTCGAAGCGGATGGCGCCGCCGCCGAGGA
>CAMURX010000217.1 GCA_947097615.1 uncultured Neisseria sp.
TCTTTATTTAGGTTTCGGCTGTCGGGGAAAAAGGAATTTTGCAAAGGTCTCAGGCCGTCTGAAAAAGGCCACTGGGGATTTGCCCTGATTGTTGCGGACAGGTACCAAAGGCCGTCTGAAAGCGGATCTCGCGCTTTCAGACGGCCTTTTTGCTTTCTGCGGCTATGACGTTTGTTTGCCGCTTCCGTTTGCCGTCGCATCTTGCCAAGAGCACAACGAAAAAGGCCGTCTGAAACGGGGTTTCAGACGGCCTCTGTGTATCTGTGCAATCAGCCTGCGGCGGTCTGCACGGCCTGTACGCACCAGTCCATCACGCTTTGCGGCAGGATGCCCCACAGCAGAAGCAGCAGGGCGTTGGCCGAGAGTACGGCTTTCGCCACCGCGCTGCCCGGTCTGATGCGGACGTTTTGCGGTTCGTCGAAGTAGATGGTACGCACGACGCGCAGGTAGTAGAAGGCACCGATCAGCGACATAACGACGGCGAACACGGCCAGCCACAGATAGCCTTTGCCGACCAGAAGCTGGATCACCTGGAATTTGGCGTAAAAGCCAACCAGCGGCGGGATGCCTGCCATCGAGAACATGGTGAGCAGCATCAGGAAGGCGTACCAGGCGTTGCGCTGGTTGAGACCGGCCAGGTCGGCGATGGTTTCGCAGTCGGCCGTTTCGTCGGAAAGCTGCATCAGCACGCCGAAGCCAACCAGCGCGGTGGCGACATAGGTAAGCGCGTAGTAGAGGCCGACGGAGAAGCTGATGCTGCCGCCGAGGAAGGCCAGCAGCACGAAGCCCATGTGCGAGACGGTGGAATAGGCCAGCATGCGTTTGAGGTTGGTCTGCATAATGGCGGCGAGGTTGCCGACAAGCAGGGAGGCGACGGCAATCACGGCCAGCATCTGCGTCCAATCGGCATGTTCGTTGTCCATCGCGCCGTAGAGGATGCGGGCGGCGAACACGGCAGCGGCCATTTTCGGCGCGCTGCCGACGATGGCGGCAACGGAAGTCGGCGCACCTTCGTAGACGTCGGGTACCCACATATGGAAGGGCACGGCGCCGAGTTTGAAGGCGATGCCGACAACGACGAATATCAAGCCCAGTTTCATCAGCCAGGGCTGATCGAGGCCGCTATAGCTGTTGGCGAGAATGGTGGCGAAGTTGAGTGAACCGGTTGCGCCGTAAATCATGGAAACGCCGTAAAGCAACAGGCCGGATGCCAGCGCACCCAAAACAAAATATTTCAGCGCGGCTTCGGCGGCGCGGGCGGAATCGCGGCGCAGGGCAATCATGGCGTAAAGCGACAGCGACAGCAGCTCCAGCCCGATGTAGGCAACGAGAAAGTGTCCCGCGCTCGCCATCATGCTCATGCCGGTGAGGCCGAACAGCGATAGGGTGTAGAACTCGCCGCCGAAAATGCCGCGCACGCGGTTGTAGGGCGCGGCGTAAACGAAGGCGGCGGCCAGCGCGGCGTACATGGTGAGCTTGGCCAGCTGCGAGAGGCCGTCTGAAAGATACATATCGCTAAAAATGCTGACGGCGACGGGCGTCCAGACATAGCACTGCGCGGCAGCGGCCAGCGCCAGCACAAGCAGGCTCAGATAATGGGTAACGCGGCGCTGACCGTCTTTGAGCCACAAATCAATCAGCAGCACGGAAAACAGGCCGCACAGCAGCACGATTTCAGGCAGCGCGGGGAGCAGGTTCAAACTATTCGTATTCATTCACACACCTCAAATCTTGCTTTGCGCCACTTGGGTAATCAGATCGTTGGCCGCCTGATGCACCACGGCGATAAACGGCTCCGGCCACAAGCCCATACCCAACACGGTGGCGGCCAACACCGCCAAAATCAGAAACTCGCGGGCGTTGATGTCTTTCATCTCGGCCACGTGCGGGTTGGTAATCGCGCCGAAAATCACGCGTTTGTACATCCACAGCGTGTAAGACGCGCCGTAAATCAGCGTCAGCGCGGCCAGCGCGCCCACCCAGAAATTCACTTCGACCGAACCCATAATCACCATAAACTCGCCGACAAAGCCCGAAGTCGCAGGCAAACCGGCGTTGGCCATGCCAAAAAGCATCATAAAGGCGGCAAACTTGGGCATCACGTTGACCACGCCGCCGTAATCGGCGATGTTGCGCGTGTGCAGGCGGTCGTACATTACGCCGATGCACATAAACATGGCGGCGGAGACAAAACCGTGCGAAATCATCTGCATAATCGCGCCTTTGAGCGCCCAGTCGTTCAGACGGCCGTCAAGAAACAGGAACATCCCCAGCGTAACAAAACCCATATGGCTGATGGAAGAATAGGCCACCAGTTTTTTCATATCGGTTTGCACCAGCGCCACCATGCCGATGTAAATCACCGCAATCAGGCTCAACACCACAATCGCCGGTGCGAAAAAGCGCGACGCGTCGGGCAGAATCGGCAGGATAAAGCGCAGGAAACCATACGCGCCCACTTTCAGCGTAATCGCCGCCAGCACCATCGAGCCGCCCGTCGGCGCCTCAACGTGCGCATCGGGCAGCCAGGTGTGCACCGGCCACATCGGCACTTTCACGGCAAACGACAGGAAAAAGGCGACAAACAAAATCTGTTGGATGCCGAGCGGAATCTGTTTCAGATTCTGGAAATCGGCAATCGCAAAGCTGCCGCCTGCCTGATACGACAGATACACCATCGCTACTAGCATCAAGAGCGAACCCATCAGCGTATAGAGAAACAGTTTCACCGACGCATACACGCGGCGCGGGCCGCCCCACACGCCGATAATCAGATACAGCGGAATCAGCATGCCCTCGAAGAACACATAAAACAGCAGGGCATCCTGCGCCGCAAACGCGCCGTTAATCAGGCCGCTCATAATCAGAAACGCCGCCATATACTGCGCCGGCCGCTTCTGTATCACTTCCCAGCCCGCCAGCACCACCATCAGCGTGATAAAGGCGTTGAGAATGACAAACAGCACCGAAATACCGTCCACCCCCAGTGCGTAGTTGATATTGAGCGTGGGAATCCACTGGTGGAACTCCTGAAACTGGAAGCCGCCGCTCAAACGGTCGAAACGGGTAAACAGCGGCAGCGTCACCAAAAATCCGGCCGCCGCGCCAATCAGCGCCAGAATGCGCGCCAACAGCGCCCGCCGGTCGGAACCGGTCGCCAAGACCAGAATACCGGCCGCTATCGGCACCCAGATTGCCAAGCTGAGTAGGTTGTTTGAAAACATAGTGTTTGCCTGTGGTTTGT
>CAMURX010000218.1 GCA_947097615.1 uncultured Neisseria sp.
GGTAGAAATCGTATTTTTCGATTTCGGCGTTGGTGGTAATCAGTTTTTTGCGGTAGCCGAGGGCTTCAAAGGTGCGCAGCGACAGGCCGCTGTGGGTGCTGATAACGAAATCGACCAACACGCTGCTGCGGCGGGCGCGCTCGAGGTTGTCGGCAAAGGGGACATCGTCGGCAAAGTAAACGCCGTCAAAGGGGTAATCCTGAGCGGCTTCGGGCTGGTTTGGGTTGACGATGTGAAAATCGAGCTGCCAGCCGGCCTGCTGCGTGTATCGGCAAAAGCGGCGGATGTCGTCGAGGCGGTCGGCGCGGTGCGAGCCGACAAAGTAAAACCGTGGCGCGGCGGGATTGTAGGGCGCAAGGCCGCTTAGGTCGTGGTCGAAATAAAAACTGGTGGCGGGCAGCAGGCGGGAATCGGCGCGGATGTCGGCGGGGTCAAACGCATAATAGCGGTCAAACAGGCCGATTTGCGCTTGGGCGGCGGCAAAGCGTGCCACGCCGTCCCATTGGTAGTTCACCATCACGCGGCTGCGGCGGCGTACTTCGCGCAAAAAGCTGTCGGGGTAGATGTCGGCGCGGATAAACAGCGCGTAGTCAAACTGCGGATGCGCATTCCAGGCCGTCTGAATCTGGCGGCGTTTGAGCCCGACCATCAATTCTTTTTTGGCCTGACGGTTGCCCAGCAGTTTTTTAAGCTGTACCGCCGTGCGGGCGCGCCAATTCGGGTAACGGAAATCGAGCGAATCAAGGGCGAAGTTGACCACCTCGAAGCCGTGGTATTCGAGGCAGGCGGCCACGGTGCGCGACATGGCGGCATCGTTAATCATGCCCAATAAAACAGTGGGTTTGCGCATTCAGACGGCCTCCTGCTTAAGAAAACGCGCCAGCGGCGCGGCAATCATGACGGGCGTGATTTCATCGATATGCCGCTCAAAGCGCACAATCTCGGCGCGGGGCGAATTGGGATGCCAGTTGGCAAAATTCTGCGCGTCGTTTTGATACAGGCCGATGATGTTTTTATCCAAACCGGCGGCGATGTGAATCAGCGCGGTATCGGGCGAAATCACGGTGTGCGCGTGGCGGATGAGTTCGGCGGAATCCTGCACCGTGGCGGTATCGGCGTAGAGAAAACAGTTGCCCCGCCCTTCAATCAGGCGCGACAGCAGCGGAGTGGCATCAGGATAAGTAAGCAGTACAAAGCGCGTATCGGGAAAATGCGCGGCGAAATCATCGAGCATTTCGCGGATACGCGCTTCGCCAAAGCGGCGGCGGTTGGCCGCGCCGAAAAAGTTTACCGCCACATAATTGCCCAGCACGTTTTGCCGCAAAAACGCGCCCACGGCGGCGGCGCTTTCAGGCTGCTCGGGCAAATCGTAGCGCGTGTCGATGTGTTGGAAACCGCAAATCTGCAAAGCCTCGCGGTAAATCTCGCTGAAATGCTGTTTTTTATCGGCGATGTTGCGGTTGAAAATGTGGTAGTTTTCTTTGGCAAAGCCGATGTTGTAGGGCGCGCTGATGCTGCGGATTAAAACCAAATCGCGGTTGCGCACCAATACGGTGGGATCGATAACGACATCATATTGCCCTGCAATCGAGCGGCCGGTTTCCCGATACGAGCGGCTGCTTTTGGCTTGGACAATATGCACAGCGTCGATATGCGGATTGGCGTCAAACAGGCTGCGGTTGGCCTCGGTGCAGACCACGCCGATGCGGATGTGCGGCGCGGCTTTTTTGATTTCGCGAAAGGTAAACGAGCTGACGATGTAGTCGCCGATTTTGCCGTCTTGGCGCAAAAACAGAATGCCGCCGACAGATTCGGGCGCAAGCGGCTTTTCAGACGGCCCCGGCGCACGGTCGAGCAGCGCCTTGCCCGCACGGATGCGCAAGGTTTGCAGGCGTTTTTTGATGGCTTTGAACAGGGTTTTTGCGCTCATTTTTGGGGTCTTTTGGGTGCGGACGGCCTATTCGTTCCCTCCCCCGCGCGAGCGCAGGAGAGGGAGTTGGAAACCGGTCGTTTTCAGTTTTTCAGACGGCCTATCCGCTCCGTCATTCCTGCGCAGGCGGGAATCTTTTTTCGGCTGCGGAAATGGTGGTTTTATCCGCCGCTGCCCGTGATTCGGAGCAGATTCTCGCCTGCGCGGGAATGACGGCGGTTGGGGTTTCAGGCTGCTTTTCAGACGGCCTTTTACCGAATCGTTTTGCTGTAAATATATTGCAGCCCCTTTGTGCCCATAAAGGTTCGCCCCGTATCGGCAAATCCGCAGCTTTGGTACAGGCCGATGGCGGCGCGGTTGGCGTGGTGTACGCCGAACACGATTTCGTCGCAGTCGGGCAATATGCTGCGGATGAGCGGCGCCAATTTATCGTCAGCCAGCGCCGCGCGGGCGCAGCCTTGACCCTGATATGCGGGGTTGACCGACATCGAGCGCAGCAATACGGCGCGGGGGTTGGTGCTGTAAGTAAGGCGGTCGCTGCCTTTATCAAGGATGAAAAATCCGATGGGGCGGTTTTGGCACAAAATGGTTACGGCCAAACAGTCGGGCGCGGCGAACCGGCCGTTTTGCAGCCGCTCTTGGGGCGAAACCGAGTATTGTGCTTGCTCTCCGTGCAGACGGTAGTCCAAATCGGCGGCGTGTGCGGGGCCGTACGGCACAAGGGTAACGGTTTGGGGCATGGCGTGTTTTCCTGTTTGGCGGGCACTTGGCTTGTTTTCAGGCTGCTTTGAGGCCGTCTGAAAGCAAGGTGTCGGATACAAGTATCCGACTTGCGGCTGTTGCAATAAAGGCAGCCTGAAAACCGCAAAAGCCGTTTTCAGGCTGCCTTTTGTTTACTCCCCAAGCAGCGCAATGTCCGCCACGGCGTTCATCTGTTGCGACAACTGGTTGAGCAGGTTCAGGCGGTTTTGTTTTACGGCGGCATCGTCGGCCATCACCATCACGCCGTCGAAGAAGGCATCGACCTGCGGTTTGACGGCGGCCAGCTCGGACAAGGCAGCCTGAAAGTCCTGACGCGCCAGCGCGGCTTCGATTTTGGGCTGCATGGCCTGCGCGGCGGCGTAAAGGGCGCGCTCTTCGTCTTGCTGCAACAGGGCTTCGTTTACCGCGCCCAATTCGGCATCGGCTTTTTTGAGCAGGTTTTGTACGCGTTTGTTGGCGGCGGCGAGCGCGGCGGCTTCGGGCAGGGTTTTGAAGGCGGCGACGGC
>CAMURX010000219.1 GCA_947097615.1 uncultured Neisseria sp.
TTTCAGACGGCTTCACGGCGTTGGAGGACGGCGGCGAAGAAGCCGTCCGTGCCGTGTGCCGCCGTGTTGAGTTTCAGGTAAGTGCCGGTGTCGAGGCTGATTTTCGGGCTGCCCGGCAGGTCGGCGCAGTTTAGTGCTTCAAAGTCGGGGTGTTCGCGCAGGAAACGTTCGATTTGACCCTCGTTTTCCTGCGGCAGGATGCTGCAGGTGGCATAAACGAGGCGGCCTTGCGGTTTGACCAGTTCTGCGGCGGCATTGAGGATGCTGTGTTGCTGTTCGGCAAGTTTGGCCAGTGTTTCGGGCGACTGGCGGTATTTGAGGTCGGGATTGCGGCGCAGTGTGCCGAGGCCGGAGCAGGGCGCGTCTACCAAAACGCGGTCGGCTTTGCCTTTCAGACGGCCTAAACGCGGGTCGTGTTCGCTGCCGATGCGTTCGGGGTGGATGTTGGTGAGGCCTGCGCGCGTCATGCGCGGTTTGAGGTTGGCCAGGCGTTTTTCGGCTATATCGAAGGCGTAGATGCGGCCTTTGTTGGCCGTCATGGCGCCGACGGCGAGGGTCTTCCCGCCCGCGCCGGCGCAGAAATCGACGATAATTTCGCCGCGCTTCGCGCCGAGCAGCAGGGCGACGAGCTGGCTGCCTTCGTCTTGCACTTCGAGCGTGCCGTCGAGGAAGCGGGGATGTTTGCCGAGGGCGGATTTGTCGTACAGGCGGATGCCCCAAGGTGAGAACGGGGTTGCTTCGGCAGGGAGGCCTTCGGCTTGGAGTTCGGCCAGGATTTTGTCGCGTTTGGCTTTCAGGGCGTTGACGCGCAAATCGAGCGGGGCGGGGCAGGCGGTGCTGCGGCCGAAATTCAGGATATCTTGGTCGGAAAAGTCGGCGCGCATGGTGTCGATCAGCCATTGCGGCAGTTCGGCGGCGGTGTTGAGGCCGTCTGAAAATTCGGTTTTGCGTGCTTTGAGTGCGGCAAGGAAGGTTTTTTCTTCGTCGTCGGCCAAGCCGTCGAGCCGGCTGATGTTGAAGCCGCGTCCGAGGACGAGTGCGGCCAGTGCGGCTTTGCGCGCTTGTGCGGCAGGACGGCGCAGGACGGCGGAGATTTTTTGGTAATGACGGATGGCGGCAAAGGCGGTTTCGGCGATTTCGGCACGGTCTTGGCGGCCGAGTTTGCGCCGGTTGCGGAAGAAGGCGGAAGTAACGGCGTCGGCAGGTTGGCGGAAGGTGAGGAGTTCGGCCAAAAGGTCGGCGGTGTGGGCGAGTTGGGCTGGTGTCATGTCTGGTGGTGTCGCAGGCGGATAAAGCGGCGATTATAAGCCAATTAGTTTAGTGTAAGCGAACCGGCGTGCCGGCTGACCGGATATGCGATGTTTTCAAACGCTTTCTGCCGCGCATTGCGGCGGAAAAGATAATGGATGGGCAGGCAGATAAGGATTTGAATGTTTTGAAAGAAGCATGGCTTCGGCTAAAGTGCGGTAAGATTGCCCGAATGTTAGGTGGCGTGTTCTGTTTGTTTGAAAACGGCGGCTTGGCGTTTGTCCTGTAGGCCCGATTTTGGGGCAGCCGCTCCGAACTCATGCCGGTTTCAGCCCGATTTGCGATAGAATCCCGTTATCTGCCATTTCGTATAAGGAAAATTATGCAGCTCTTCCCCGCCTTGGAGCAACGCTATTCCCAAGAACACCAGTCCGCAGGCGAAGCGCAGCGTTTGGCGCAGGAAATCGCCTTTGCGCCGATTGTGTTCCAAGTATCCCGCCTGATGGTGAAATTCGGCATTTTGGATTTGCTGAACAACCATTCAGACGGCCTTACTCAAGCCGAAATCGCCGAGAAAGCCCAAATCAGCGGTTACGCCGCGCAAGTGCTGCTTGAAGCCTCGCTCTCCATCGGCACGGTACATACCCGCGACAACCGCTATTTCATTAGCAAAGCCGGCTGGTTTTTACTGAAAGACAAAATGGCGCGCGTAAACATGGATTTCACGCAGGAAATCTGTTACCAAGGTATGTTCGACTTGGAAAAAACCCTGCAAACGGGCAAACCCGAAGGGCTGAAAGTTTTCGGCAGCTGGCCGACAATTTACGAAGGTCTGTCCTCGCTGCCGGGCGTCGCGCAGGAAAAATGGTTCGCCTTCGACCACTATTATTCCGACAATTCCTTTGCCGAAGCCTTGAAAACCGTGTTCGCCAAACCGGTTAAAAAACTGCTCGACGTCGGCGGCAACACCGGCCGCTGGGCGGAACAATGCGTCGGCTACAACGCCGAAGTCGAAGTGACCATCATGGATTTGCCGCAACAAATCGCCCTGATGCGCGAAGCGACCAAAGGCAAAACCGGCGCGGAACGCATCCATGCCCACCCCGCCAACCTGCTCGACCCCGAAGTTCCCTTCCCGACAGGTTTCGACGCGATTTGGATGAGCCAGTTTTTAGACTGTTTTACCGAAGAACAAGCCACCGGCATCCTGCGCCGCGCCGCCGCCTCCATGAGCGAACACGCCAGCCTGTACATCATGGAACCCTTCTGGGACAGGCAACGCTACGAAACCGCCTCCTACTGCCTGACCATGATCAGCCTGTATTTCACCGCCATGGCAAACGGCAACAGCAAAATCTTCCATTCCGAAGACCTGATACGCTGCGTTGAAAACGCCGGATTGAAAGTGGCGGAAATTTCAGACGGCATCGGACGCGGACACAGCATTTTGCGCTGTGTAAAGGCCGTCTGAAAAACGGTATCCCCATGAAAACCCTAGTGTTAATCCCCCACTACAACCACCCCGCCGCCATCGCCCGCGTCGCACAGACCATGCACGGCTTCGGTTTGGACGTATTGATTGTCGACGACGGTTCGCGCGAAGAATGCAAACCCGTATTGCAGGCATTGGTTTCAGACGGCATCCGCGTCCTTTACCGCCCCATCAACGGCGGCAAAGGCGCGGCGGTCAAAACCGGTTTGAAATACGCCGAAGAACACGGCTACAGCCATGTTTTGCAGGTCGATGCCGACGGACAGCACCATCTGGACGACACGCCCAAACTCTTGGCGGCGGCGGAACAAAACCCCGAAGCCGTCGTCTGCGGCTGGCCGCAATACGGCGGCGACGCGCCCAAAGCGCGGCTGTACGGACGCAAAATTACCGACTTCTGGAACATGCTGCACACTTGGTCGTGCGACATCAAAGACGGTATGT
>CAMURX010000220.1 GCA_947097615.1 uncultured Neisseria sp.
AGACGGCCTCTTCCTATTCTTCCGGCAGTTCCGCCGAACCCATGCGTTTCAAAATGATGTTGGTTTTGGCGCGCAGGCGTTTGCTGTTCGGGTTGTCGGCGTAGAACAACGGGGCGGGAACGCGGGCGGCCAGGGCGGCGGCCTGTTGTTTGCCCAGGGTGGCGGCGGGTTTGCGGTAAAAACGCTGCGAGGCGGCTTCCGCGCCGAATACGCCGTAATCCCATTCGATAACGTTGAGGTAGAGTTCGAAGATGCGGTCTTTGTCGGTGGTGGCTTCGAGCATGGCGGTGATCGCTGCTTCCTCGCCTTTGCGGATGTAGCTCTGCCATTCGTTGAGGAACAGGTTTTTGGCAAGCTGCTGACTGATGGTCGAGCCGCCGCCTTTGATACGGCCGCTTCGTTCGTTGCGGCGCATGGCGTTGCGTATGCCGTTCCAGTCGAAGCCGCCGTGTTCGGCAAAGGCCGCGTCTTCCGAGGCAATCAGTGCCTTTTTCAGATTGACTGAGATGCGGTTGTAGGGAACCCAGCGGTAGTCCAAGGCAACTTCCCGCCCTTCGCTGCGGAATTCGTTCATCCGCATGGTCATAAACGCGCTGTGGTGCGGGGCGACGGCGCGGTAGGTCAGTATGCTGCCGTAAACATAGGCGTTAAACAGGATAAAGGCGGCAAAAGGCAATGCAATCAACCATTTCAACATTTTCAGACGGCCTTTCTCAATGTTTCGATAACGGGTTCGACATCGGGCGAAAACCCGCGCCACAGGCGGTAGGATTCGGCGGCCTGGCCGACCAGCATACCGAGGCCGTCTGAAACTTGGTGCGCGCCGTTTTGACGTGCCAGACACATAAAGGCGGTCGGTTCGCGGCCGTAAACCATATCGTAGGCCAGTTCGCAATGTTCGAAAACGGCGGGGGATACATCGGGGGCTTGTCCGTTCAAACCGCCCGACGTGCCGTTGATGACGATATCGAAGCCTTCCGCCGCGTCTGCCAAAGCGCAAGACAGCACGCCGAATTGTTCCGCCAACTCATGTGCTTTGGACGGCGTGCGGTTGGCAACGGTAACGGCGGCAGGTTCTTGCGCCAGCAGCGGTTGCAGCACGCCGCGCACCGCGCCGCCCGCACCCAGCACCAAAATCCGTTTGCCGCGCAGGGAAACGTTTTGGCGAGCGATGTCCCCCACCAAACCGACGCCGTCGGTGTTGTCGGCTTTCAGACGGCCGTCTGAAAGCCGTATCAGCGTATTGGCCGCCCCTGCCGCTGCGGCGCGTTCGGACAACTCGTCGGCCAACGCGAAGGCTTCGGTTTTAAACGGCAGGGTAACATTCGCCCCCGCGCCGCCCGAAGCGAAAAACGCCCGCACCGCCGGCGCAAAGCCGCCGATGTCGGCCAAACAACGGCCGTATTCGATTTCCACCCCTTCCTGGGCGGCAAACAGCCGGTGGATTTCGGGCGACCTGCTGTGGGCAATCGGATTGCCGAACACGGCGTATTGCGAAACGGATGTCATGTCTTTCCTTTGCAGACGGTTTTCAGACGGCCTCAGCCTGACGGTAGATTTTCTTATCGACCCAATACACCAGCAACAGCACCGGCAGGCCGATCAGCGCGGTAAACAGGAAAAATCCCGGGTAGCCGATTTTGCTCACAATCGTGCCGGAATAGCCGCCCAGCGTTTTCGGCAGCAAGGTCATCAGCGAACTGAAAATGGCGTATTGTACGGCGGTGAAACGGATATTCGTCAGCGAAGAGAGGAAGGCGACGAACACCGCGCCCGCCAGCCCCGAAGCCAAATTGTCGAAACCGACCGCCAAATACATAAACAACACGTCGTGCCCGCGATAAGCCAGCGTGATGAACAGCAGATTGGTGGCCGAAGCCAGCACCGCGCCGGCCATCATCATCTTCATCAGCGAAAACCGCTGCGACAGCAGCCCGCCGAGGAAACCGCCCGCCACCGCCATCACCACGCCGAAGGTTTTCACCGCCGCCGCGATTTCGTTTTTGCTGAACCCCATTTCCTGATAAAACACATTGGAAATCACCCCGGCCACAATATCCGAAATGCGGTACAGCCCGATTAAAGCCAAAAGCAGCAGGGCCGAACGGCCGTAACGCCGGAAAAAATCGGCCACGGGCGTTACCCAGGTATCGACGGCCAACTGCTTGGGCACGATTTTCAGCCACACCAAAAACGCACCGGCCAGCCCCGCCGCACCCACCGACATCGTCAGGCGGGCCGCCTCAACCAGCAAGCCCAACAGCGCGTCGTCCTGCTTCGAAAACAAACCGCCGAACCAGGAAAACATTGCCGCAAATGCCGACACGGAACCAAGGAACAGCACAATCAGGCGCAGGCTGTCCGCCAAACTCCGCCGCTTGTCCGCACGGGCGGCCACCTCCGGCTCGCGCATCAGCAAAACCGTCGCCATGCCCACCGCCATCACCGCCGCCATCAGCAAATACGTCTGCTGCCACGCGGCATACACATAATGCCCCGACTTCGACCCGAGCGTTTCCGCCGCATACAGCGCGCCCGCACCGGAAATAATCATGCCGACGCGGTACCCCGCATTGTAAGTGGCCGACGTTACCGACTGCATCGCCGTATCGTCTCCCGCCGCCTCGATGCGGTAGGCATCGATAACGACGTCCTGCGTGGCCGAAGAAAAGCCGAGCAGCACCGCCGCCGCCGCCATCATCGCCAAAGCCCCGGGCTGCGCCGGATCAACCATCGCCATCCAAACGATGGCCGATGCCACGGCCGCCTGCGACAACAGCAGCCAGGAACGCCGCCAACCCAGCCGCCCCAAAACAGGCAGCGGCAACGAATCGATTAACGGTGCCCAAACGAATTTGAACGAATAAGCCAAAGCCGCCCAGCTGAACATCGTTACCATATCGCGCGACACGCCGGCCTCGCTCAACCACAGCGACAAGCTGGAAAAAATCAGCATAATCGGCACACCGGCGGAAAATCCGAGGAAAAACAGCACGACGGCGCGCGGGTCGGTATAAACGGCGGCGGCATGCAGCCAGCTGGAAGATTGTTTCATGTTGCGAATTTCAAAAAGCCGAACGGCGGAAGGCCGCATTGTAACAAAGGCCGTCTGAAAATTCAGACGGCCTTGCGGGTTTTAACTTTTACCGGCGTTTCGTTCCGTTTTGACGGCCATACCGTTTT
>CAMURX010000221.1 GCA_947097615.1 uncultured Neisseria sp.
CCGTTTCGCCTTTGGGCAGGTTGAGCTGGTAGCGGCCTTTGAAACCGATTTCGCGAGCGAAGCGGTCAACCGTTTCCAAAGTCATCGGTTCGCTCGGACTGATGCCGTTTTCGCCCTTCGTCGTGCCGGAAACGGGCATGGGCGTGAGTTCCAGAATCCACGGTGCTTCTTTGGTTTTACCGTCGTTCAGCACATCGCCGTGGGTCGGCAAGGTCGATACGGGGTTCGGCTCCACCCCCCATTTTCCGGCGGGGAACTGGCTCCAAGACTGAACCATTTTGCCGCCCCAAATGCCCGCCCAGGCAATGCCCGACAGACAGAACAACAATAAAATCAGGGAAACCCATGTGCCGAATGCGCCGTGTAAGTCGCGCCACCATGAGCGTCCTTTGCCTGTTTTCGGCACCAACATGGGTTTCAGACGGCCTTGTTTCGCCCACCACAGATAAATCCCCGTAATCATCATCAGGATGGTCAGCGATGCGGCAGTTTCTATCAGGTAATCGCCCGCCGTGCCGAGCATCATATCGCCGTGGATTCCGTCCATTGTGTGATACCAGCCCTCATTGCGCGGCATAGAATTGACGACTTTCGCCGTGTAAGGATCGACGGCGACCATCGTCGCTTTGTCGTCGTTATTCACGCGGAACACGGCAACCATATCGTCGGCGCGCGGCGCGATATATTGCACCACCGACGCGGATTTTTCATTGACGAACTGCCGCGCCGCCTCCGCCTGCGCCGACAAGGGCTGCACCTGCGCCTGCGGGGTAACGTGCAGGCGTTCGCCCTCTTTGCCGGTGATGTTGGCAAACAGCAGCATGCCCAGCCCCGTTACGGCAAGCAGGATCAGGAAGGGAACGACCAGCAGCCCGAAATAAAAATGCCACCGCCACACGGTCAGGTAGCGGCGGTTGGCTTGTTGGCCGGTGTCGGAAGGGTTTTGTGTATTCATAGTATTCACCTTTTTATTGAGTGTATTGGCAGCGGATATTGTGCAAGCCGGCAATGAAGCGGCCGACTACATCCACTGAGGCCGTCTGAAAACGCTGTTTTGTTTTCAGACGGCCTTTCCGATGGCGATACTCAGTCGAACGTGTACCTCAGCGATGCCGTGATGCTGCGCGGCGTGCCGTAGACATGAATATCGGGCATGGTTTTGTAATATTTGTTGAACACGTTTTCAACATCGAGTGCGACGCGGGTGCGCTTGCCGATTTTGTATTGCGCGGTCAGGTCGAGGGTGGCGTAGGCGCGCTGTGCGAGGGCCTTGCGCGCGGCCGGTTCGGTAACTTCCTCGCGGTCGTCGATGATGAAGCTCTGCCAGTTGACATTGCCGCCGACAGTCAGGCGGTCGTTGATGTCGTAGCCGGTGAAGAATTTGAACAGATGCACGGGATACGTGGTTTTAATCTGTTTGCCTTTGCTGTTTTTGGTTTTCGAACGGGCATAAGAGGCATTGAGCAGCCAACGCTCGTTCAGACGGCCGTTAATCGAAAGTTCGCCGCCGGTGTTGGAGGTATGGTCTTCGGCCTTATAGTAGGGTTTCCCGTTGGGCAGCCTGCCCGCAAGCACGCCGATTTTGTCGAGTTTGTTGCGGTATACGGAAACGGCGGCGTTCAGACGGCCTTCATACCATGAGGCTTTCAATCCGGTTTCGTAAGTTCTGCCGCGCTGCGGGGCAAGGGGGTTGCCGTTTTGGGTCAGATAGCGCATCTCCTGCGGACGGAAAACCGTGGTATAGCTTGCATAAGCAGTCAGGTTCGGCGTGATGTCGTAAGTCGTGCCCAAGTAGGGGATGAAGGCTTTTTCACTGCGCCGTCCGTCGGCAAAACGGTTGCGCTCGGTGCGGTAGGCATACTTCCAGTTCATCAGGCGCATACCGCCTATCAACGACCATTTGTCGGTGAGTTTGAAGCGTGTCGAGCCGTAAACCGACAAGTGCTTGCTTTGCTGATAACCGTCTTGCAGGTAAGGCAGTTCGGGACGGGCAATATTGCCGTCGAAGCGGCGGAGGTCGGCAACCGGCACGTCTTTGTCGCCGTAATACGGGCCGTAATCCTTGCTGTTCAGATAGCTGATGCCGGTATTGAATTCGTGTCGGCGGCCGAACAATCCGTAATCGCCGTTAAGATTCAAGTTGAATTTGTGTTCGTTGGAGCGGCTCTTGTCCAAATCGACGCTGACGTAGCTGGAATAATCGGCATTGATGTCATATGTACCCGCAATGGCCGACAGATTGTCGTTTTTGCCGTAAAGGTAGGTATAGCTGCCGTCCAACTGCCAACCATTGTCGAATTCATGCCGCAGGCGGGTGAAAAGTTCGGCGCGGGTTTCCTTGCCGTAAGCCCAATTGGCCGACGAATTGTTGCGCGGGTTGGCCTCAAAGGGGATGAAACCGTCGGTTTCGTTGCCGGCAATCGTCAGATAACCGAAGCGCGAACTGCCGGTATTGCGGTTGACGTGGATTTCGGTGCCGAGCTGCACTTGCGTTTGCGGCTGTACGTTGTAAGACAGGATGCCGTAGAGCGTATGGTTGTGTCGGCCGGTACGCGGCAGGTAGTCGCCGCCGTGGTCGCTGACGAATATGGCGCGGCCGCGCAAGGTGTTGTCGGCATTCAGCGGGCTGTTGGCATCGGCAATGAAGCGGTAATGCTGCCACGAACCTGCCGCCGCTTCCAAAACGGTAAAAGGTTTGGCCTGCGGTTTTTTGCGCTCCAAGGCAATCATGCCCGACGGTTCGCCGAAGCCGCCGTTGGTCAGGCCGCTGGAACCGCGCACCACCGCCACCTGTTCGTAAAGCGCGCTGTCGAGATTGTTGGTGCTGCGGCGTATCGAATTGCTTTCATAAAGGAATTTCGCCGCGCCGTCCACGCTGACGCTGTCGATGGCCGAGCCGCGCGCCGCAAATTGGCTGTCGCCCGTGGCATTGTTGCCCATTTTGCTGTGGTACACGCCGGGCACTTGTTTCAAAACGTCTTGCAGCGTATCGAGCCGTTGGTCGTCAATCTGCTTTTCGGTAATGACGGACAGCGATTGCGGCGTTTCGCGCTGGGTCAGCCTGATGCCGGTGGCAACCGAAGAAGTGGGCACGGTGTAATTGGTCGTGGTCTGTTTGCCGATGCCGCGCACTTCAACCGAAGCCACTTCCGCATCCAACGGCTTGTCCG
>CAMURX010000222.1 GCA_947097615.1 uncultured Neisseria sp.
CCGCCGAGCAGCAGGATGTTCATGGTGTTTTCCTTGTTTTCTTTGTTGTCGGGCGGGGGGTGCTTGAGGCCGTCTGAAAATTTAAATGTGCGGCCGGCGTGTGTTTGGGTATTCGATATTCCGTTGGCCGGTGGTTTGGAAACGGATGGTTATCCGCGTTGTCCGTTTCGGTTGTGAAACCGCCGTCCGGCTTTGTTTTCCTGTTTTCAGACGGCCTCCGTGCCGGAGGGGGAGGCCGTCTGAAAAAGGTTTTAGGTGTGCAGCAGGCGTTTGAGCGGGCAGGATTGTTTTTTCGGCTGCGGCAGGACGCGGTGCGCGCTCCATTCCGGCGCGGCGGCATCGAGGCGGCGGGCGAGTTCGGGCAGGTGGTTGGAGGGGACGGCGGCAAACAGGTGGTGTTCCATGTGGTAGAGCAGGTAAACGGTGGCGAAGTTTGCCCAGGCCTGCCGTTCGGTGCGGGCGTATACGCCGTGCGTGTCGCAGTCGTGGTGTACCGACCAGACGGCGAAGAAGCCGACCAATGCGTTGGCCGCTATCATGGCGGCGGTGTGGTAAAGCAGTACGGGGTGCCGCGTGATGAGGGCGGCGGCGATAAAGGCGGCAATCAGGAACATGTCGAGGCGGCTGCGGCTCCGGGTGGTGCGGCTGCCGTGCATCAGGCCCTGCCATTGGATGCGCACGGAAAACAGGCCGCCGAACAGGATGGCTTTCCAGGCGGGCAGGCGTGCCCAGTTGCCTTCTACGTCGCCTTCGCCCAGCGGGTCGCGGTGGTGTTGTAGGTGGGTGTGGCGGATGGCGTGGGTGCTGCACAGCATGGTGATGCTCAGCAGGTGCAGCATGATGCGTACGCTCGGACGGTTCAGGCCGATGCTGTGGTGGTAGCAGTCGTGCGCCTGCCGCAGGGCGCAGGTGAAGAAGAAAAACGACATGACGAGTGCGGCAAGGTATTGCCCGTATGCCGCAAACAGCCAGGATGCGGCCAAGAACGGCAGGGAGAGCAAAACGTTGAAGGCAATCTGGCGGCGGTTTAAGTGCAGCAGGTCGCGCCATTCGATTTGGGGTTTTCCGGTCGGTTTCATTTTTGCTGTTCCAGTTCGCCGATGCGGTATCCGGCGGGTATTGAGGGTTCTTTTTTCTGCAACAGGCGGATTTGCTGCCGGATTTGGTAGGCCAGCACCAAAAGCAGGATGACGCCGCCCAAGATGGCGCAGCGCATGGCGATAAGCAGGTTGGCGGCCGCGCTGAGTTCGAAATCCGGTGCGAACGCCAGGACGCACAGGAGCGGGATGAAGACGGTCAGCCCGGCGTAGAGCCGCTGCCAGAACAGGCCGCTTATTTCTTTGACGTTTTCGCGGTCGTCGTTGCAGAGGGAGGCCAGGACGTGCTTGAGCTGCGGGCCGACAATCAGCCAGCAGGTCAGGCTGGTGAGGAGGGAGACGGCGGCCGTCATGACAACAATCATCAGGTTTTCCATGGTGTTTCCTTTCGTTGTTCCGGCGGGTCAGTAAGTCAGCAGCAGGCGGCGGGCGGTTTCGTTTTGTTTCCGGCAGTAGGCGGCCATTTCCTGCGGTTTGCCTTCGAGGGCGCGCACGGTTTTTGCACGGGAGCCGACGAACTCGAACAGTTCTTTTTCGATTCGGGCGGCTTGTGCGGCATCGCCGCCGGCCATGCGGTTTTCGCATTCTTGAACCCGGCGCAGGTGTGCGGTCATTTTTTCCGGCGGCAGGGCGGCATCTTGGCTGTCGGGCGGACAAGGCATGGTGAAGACGGCGATTTCCATGTTGTCGCGGAAGACGCGGGGGCATTGGGACAGTCCGCCGTCGTCGGCGGCAAAGGCGGCGCAAGGCAACAGCAGCAGGGGGAGTAACAGTTTTTTCATTTCGGGTTCCTTTCTAAAGGTTTGATGCGGCATACGCCGTTTTCGCATTGCGGACGGGGCAGGAGCCACGCCGGGAAGCGGTAGCGGTTGCGGGCGAACCAAGGGTAAATCAGATCGGCGAGGCGGTCGAGCAGCGGCAGGTTGGCCAGTTTGACGAGGGCAAAGCCTTTAAATCCACGGTACATCAGCCGGACGGCCGGCATTTTGCCCAGCATGACGCCGTCGTTGCGCAATATGTGCAGGTAGGTCAGCGCATCTTCGGCGGTAATGCCGTATTGTTTCAATATTTCTTCGTTGCCCTGAATGGCGACGGCTTTGAAATATTCCGCGCGGTTGTCTTCCAGAATCAGGGCGATTTCACGGATGCAGATCGGGCATTCGGCATCGTAGAAAATTGTGTGCTTGTCCATGGCGTTACTCTATAGATCGGTTCGGGTTTACAGCCGGTTTTCAGACGGCCTCAGGCGGGTTTGAGCACCATCAGGAAGTAGATGACGACTGTGGCGCAGAAGGCAGGATAACCCAACAGTTCCCAAATCCGCGCATAACGCCAGTATTTTTGCGGCAGGCTGTTTTCTCCCGCTTCGTGTGCGGCCTGCGCCATTTTCGCCAGACGGATTTGCAGCCAGACTACGGGCAGCCAGCAGATGCCGCTCAAGATATACAGGCCGATGGTCCAGGCTATCCATTTTGTGTCGAAGGATAAGTTGGCCTGCGACATCATCCACCAGCCCGACAGCGGTTGGAAAATCACGGCGGGCGTGGTGAACCACCAGTCGGCCTTGATGACCCATTTCGACACCACCGCCTGCGCCGGCACAGAGCCGCTGCGGTTGGCCCAGAAGAGGTAGAACGCCGTGCCGAAGCCGGTGCCGACCATCAGCGTGGCCGAAAGGATGTGCAGGGTTTTTACAATCAGATAGGTGTTCATGATGTCGTTCCTCGAATAAACGCGGTTTCACTTTTTCAGACGGCCTTCATGCCACAGGAAGGCCAGCAGTGCCAAAATCGGCAGGTTCTTGACCAACGGTGCGAACGGGTGCAGCCACATTTGCGGCAGGGAGAACGCGATGATCAGGCTGTATGCCGCCACCGTTGCCGCTTGTGCCGCCCAAAGTGCGGGCAGGCGGCGCGCGCGGCTGAAACACAGCAGGCCGAAGACGATGTCGAGCAGCGATGAAGCCAGCAGCAGCGGCCATTGGAGAGCCGTCTGAAAACCGACTTCGGCCAAGAGGGAAAGCGATTCCTGCGGCGCGGTCAAAACCGGTTGCAGTCCGCTCCACAGCCACA
>CAMURX010000223.1 GCA_947097615.1 uncultured Neisseria sp.
CCCTGCACGAAAACTTTGTGTTCGTATAAGGCAATCAGGCTGCCCATGTTGCGCGGGTCGATTTTGTCGAGCAGCAGGATGTTGGTCGGGCGGTTGCCGCTGAATGTTTTGTGCGGCACGAGTTTTTCGATTTCTTCGCCGTCCATACCCTGCGCCTGCAATTCCATGCGCACTTCTTCCGCCGTTTTGCCGCGCATAAAGGCTTCGGCCTGGGCGAAAACGTTGGACAACAGGATTTCGTGATGACCGGGCAGGTTGCTGCGTTTTTCCAGGCTGGCAATCAGGTCTATGGGGGTAATGTGGGTGCCTTGGTGCAGCAGTTGGAAGAAGGCGTGCTGGCCGTTGATGCCGGTTTCGCCCCAGATGATGGGCCCGGTATCCGTACCGACGGGCGTGCCGTCGCAGGCGGTCTGTTTGCCGTTGCTTTCCATGTCGAGCTGCTGGATGAATCGGGGCAGGTGGTGCAGGTGTTGGTCGTAAGGGGCGATGACGTGGCTGCCGCCGCCGAAATAGTTGATGTACCAAATGCCTATCATGCCGAGCAGGACGGGCATATTTTGTTCGAAGGGGGCGTTGATGAAGTGCTGATCCATCAGGTGCGCGCCTTCGAGCATTTCGATGAAGTTTTCTTCGCCCAGGTAAATCATGATGGGCAGGCCGATGGCCGACCACAGGCTGTAACGGCCGCCCACCCAATCCCAAAATTCAAACATATTGGCCGTGTCTATGCCGAAGGCGGATACGGCTTCTTTGTTGGTGGAAACGGCAACGAAGTGTTTGGCGATATCTTCTTCGCGTCCGGCCCGCAAAAACCAGCCGCGGGCGGTGTGGGCGTTGGTCAGGGTTTCCTGAGTGGTGAAGGTTTTGGATGCGATGATGAACAGGGTGGTTTCGGGGCGGACTTGTTCCAAAACGTCGCGCAGTTGCGTGCCGTCCACGTTGGAAACGAAGTGCATGTTCAGACGCGGGTGGCCGTAGGTTTGCAGGGCGGTGCACATCATCAGCGGGCCTTGGTCGGAACCGCCGATGCCGATATTGATGATGTCGGTGATGGTTTGGCCGGTATAGCCCGTCCAATCGCCGTTGCGGACGGCATGGGCAAACCGCCTCATATGCCGGAGTACGGAATTGACTTTGGGCATGACGTTTTCGCCGTCCACATAAATCGGCGTGTCGGCGCGGTTGCGCAGGGCGATGTGCAGGACGGCGCGGTTTTCGGTGTGGTTGATTTTCTCGCCGGCAAACATGGCGCGCATTTTTTCCGGCAAACCGCTTTCGCGTGCCAACTCGAACAGGCCGTTCAAAGTTTGGCCGGTGATGCGGTTTTTGGCGTAGTCGAGTGTCAGGCCGCCGACTTCGAGCCAGTAGCGGCGGGCGCGGTCGGGGTCTCGGGCGAAAAGGTCGCGCATGTGCACGCTTTTCATTTCTTCATAATGCGGCCACAGTTGCCGCCATGCGGGCAGTTCGGACAGGTGTTTCATGATGTTCCTTGATTGTGGGCTGTTCGGGTGTTTTCAGACGGCCTGTGCCGTTTATTCTTTGGTTTTGGTTTCGACATGCCGCCTGCGCAGGCTGCGTTTTCCTTTTTCCAGTTGCAGGCTGGCGGTTTCGCCCAGCCGCAGTGCGAGGCCGATGGCCAAAATGTCGATGACGGCCAGTTGCAGCAGGCGGGAAACCATGGGGGTGTATTGGCCGCTGTCTTCGTGCGAAAACACGTTTAATACGCAGTCGGCCAGATGCGCCAGCGGCGAGCCCATGCGTGTGATGGCGATGACGGCGGCGCCGTTTTCCTTGGCCGTGCTGACCGCATCGAGCAATTCGATGGACGCGCCGGAATTGGACACCACCACCACCACGTCCTGATCGCTCAGCACGGATGCCGCCATCAGTTGGATGTGCGGGTCGGAATAGGCCACGGTGGACATGCCGAAGCGGAAGAATTTGTGCTGCGCGTCCTGCGCCACGATGCCGGAATTGCCCACGCCGTAAAACTCGATGCGGCGGGCATGGGTCAGCATGGCGATGGCGTTTTCCAGTTCGGCTTCGTGCAGGAAGCGGCGCGCGCCCAGCAAGGCGGCGGCGGTGTTGCCCAACACTTTTTCCATCACGCCGCCCATATCGTCGTCGGCATTCAGTTCTTCATGTACAAACGGCATCCCTTCGCTGCCCAATCCGGCCGACAGGGCGAGTTTGAATTCCGGCAGGCCTTTATAGCCCAGCGTGCGGCAGAAACGGATGACGGTGGGCTGGCTGACGGTGGCGCGTTCGGCAATTTCGGCCACAGCGGCATGGACGAACCATTTCGGCTCGGCCAAGGCGCATTCGGCCACTTTGCGTTCCGCACCCGACAAGTCGTTCAAGGCTTGGCTGATTTTATCCAACATATTTTTCTCCTTATTTTGCTTTTTGATTTTCAGACGGCCTCCCGTCATACGGGGAGGCCGTCTGAAAACACAGTTTGCCGTTTCCTTACGACCCGAGTTTGCCCGCCAAAGCCGCCGCCGCGCCGGTGATGCCGGGGAATTCGGCCTGCACGATGTAAACGGGGATTTCGGCCAAATAGGCGGAAAAACGGCCTTTGTCTTCAAACCGGCGGCGGAAGGGCGAGGTTTTGAAATACGGGATGAAACGCGGAACGATGCCGCCGCACAGGTACACGCCGCCGCGCGCACCCAGAGTCAGGGCCAAATCGGCCGCCGCCGTACCCAGCGCGGCACAGAAAATATCCAGCGCGCGGCCGCACAGCGGCGAATCGCCGCGCAAGGCGGAGGCGGTGATTTCGGCGGCGGTTTGCGGCCTGCCGCCCGTTTCCTGCCTCAGGGCTTCGTGTATCAGTTCCAAACCCATGCCGCTGATCAGGCGTTCTGCCGACACATGGCCGAATTTTTTCCGCGCATAACGCCACACTTCGGCTTCTTCCTCGTTACCCGGCGCAAAGCTGACGTGGCCGCCCTCCCCCGCCAGCGGGATATAGCCGCCGCGGCCGTCGGGAATCAGCCCGCTGACCCCCAGCCCCGTGCCCGCACCCAAAACTGCTTTGGGCGCATCTTTTGCCGCCGCGCCGCCGCCGACCTGTATCAGATGGCCGTCGGACAACAGGGTAACGGCCAAAGCCTGCGCGGTAAAGTCGTTCATCAGCAGCAGGGTATCCA
>CAMURX010000224.1 GCA_947097615.1 uncultured Neisseria sp.
TGGAATTGCTCACCGCATTCGGCGACTTCAAATACCCCAACGACATCGGCCCGGGTGTGTACGACATCCACAGTCCGCGCGTGCCGACCGAAGGCGAAGTCGAACACCTGCTGCGCAAAGCCATGGAAGTCGTGCCCGTCGAACGCCTGTGGGTCAACCCTGACTGCGGCCTGAAAACCCGCGGCTGGAAAGAAACGCTGGAACAGCTCGAAGTGATGATGGCCGTAACCAAAAAACTGCGTAACGAGTTGGACAACAAACGCTAAACGCGGTCAAGCCGAACAAAGGCCGTCTGAAAACCCTATTTCGGGTTTTCAGACGGCCTTTTTGCCGACGAAAACGCAAGCGCACCGCCCATACGGAATACACAGAGGCCGTCTGAAAACCATAAGGCGCTTTCAGACGGCCTTTTGTTTGCCAGCACCGCCGAAACCGTTTATAACCGCCCGCGTCCACAACCAAAGGAAACACCCATGCCCCTGCGCGACAAACTGCCCAACCCCATGCTGCCCGAAAACACCCGCCGCGACATCCAATCGCGCGAGAGCTACCACCTCTTGAAAATCATGTCCGAATTTCTCGAAGCGGGTGAAGAGCTGCGTGCCGTGCAGCCCGCCGTCAGCATCTACGGCAGCGCCCGCATCCCCCCCGAACACCCCGACTACCTCTTGGCCGAACAAATCGCCCGCACCCTGTCCGACGCAGGGTTTTCCGTTATCTCGGGCGGCGGCCCCGGCATCATGGAAGCCGCCAACAAAGGCGCGTTTGCCGGACGCAGCCCCGCCGTCGGCCTCAACATCCTCCTGCCGCACGAACAGCACGCCAACCCCTATCAGGACCTGTCCGTCACCTTCCGCCACTTCTTCCCGCGCAAAGTCATGTTCGTCAAACACGCCGTTGCCTATGTCGTCATGCCCGGCGGCTTCGGCACGCTCGACGAACTTTTTGAGAGCCTCACCCTCGTGCAGACAGGCAAAACGCCGCACCGTCCCATCATCCTCGTCGGCCGCAGCTTCTGGCAGGGCTTGGCCGACTGGATGGAAGAACAGCTTGCCGGACGCGGCCTGATCGCCCCGAGCGACATGGAACTGTTTGAAATCCTCGACGACGCCCAAGCCGTGGCCGAGCGCATCTTCCGCCACTACGAAAACTGCACCGACGGCTTCTGCATCAACGCCAAGGCCGATTGGGAACTGGGTCTGTAAAACAGCGCCGCCGCCAGCAACACCGTTTTCAGACGGCCTTTGCAGAAAAACCGTTCGGCCAAAAGCCGCCGCCCCGGCATCGGCGGCACATCGGCGCACACCGTGCCGCAAACTTGCGCTGCATCCCGAATATCGGTATCTTGCCCCGTCCTCCCGCCCCCGTAGGCCGTCTGAAAACCCCATTCCACACATAGGAAACCCCATGAGCTTCAAAATCCAACGCGAAGAAGAACAGCGCGACGAAAACACCCCGCAGCAAGCCGCCGCACAGCCGCAGGCCACCGCCGAAAGCTGGGAGCGCGACACCCTCTATAAACTCCTCCTGAGCGTCCACAAAGAACAACGCAGCAGCCGCTTCTGGCGCAACGTCTGGCGCGGCGTCGGCGCGCTTCTTTTCGCCGCCACCCTCTTCACCTTCCACAGCTGCGCCACAGGCAGCTTCGACAACGGCAACGGCCTGGAAAAAGTCCTCGGCGCAAAAAGCAAAGCGCACACCGCCGTCATCAAACTCGAAGGCGTCATCGGCGGCGGCCACCAAGACCAAGTCGCCATGCTGCGCGACGGCCTCGAAGCCGCCTATGCCGACAAAAACGTCAAAGGCATCATCATCCGCGCCAACTCCCCCGGCGGCTCGCCCGTCGTCTCCAACACCGCCTTCAACGAAATCCGCCGCCTCAAAGAACAGCACAAAGACATTCCCGTCTACCTCGTCGCCCAAGACCTCTGCGCCTCCGGCTGCTACTACATCGCCGCCGCCGCCGACAAAATCTACGCCGACCCGTCCAGCCTCGTCGGCAGCATCGGCGTCATCGGCGGCGGCTTCGACTTCACCGGCCTGATGGACAAACTCGGCGTCAAACGCCGTCTGAAAATCGCAGGCAGCAACAAAGGCATGGGCGACCCCTTCACTCCCGAAACCCCCGAGCAGCAGGCCATCTGGCAGCAAATGCTCGACCAGATTCACGGCGAATTCATCAAGGCCGTCAAAACCGGACGCGGCAGCCGTCTGAAAACAAACGACCCGCAAATCTTCAGTGGCCGCATCTACACCGGCATCGAAGCCAAAGAAACCGGCCTTATCGACGGCTTCGGCAGCGTATACAGCGTCGCCCGCGACGAAATCAAAGCCCCCGACCTCGTCGACTACACCCCCGAAGACGACGGCTTCGCCCGCGTCCTCAGCCGCCGCCTCAACAGCGAAGTGCGCGACGGCGTGCGCGACGGCCTGCAAAGCCTGCACAACCAAAACTGGTAAACGGTAGAGAGAAAAAAGGCCGTCTGAAAACCTTTCATCGGGTTTTCAGACGGCCTTTGCTTCGCCACTCTCACGCAGGCGTGAATGATGTCAGGGAAATGTTCAGACGGCCTTTCGGATTTTGATGCTGTGAATATGCTTTCAGACGGCCTTTCAGGATTTTGGTTTCGTTGGAATTGCGCTTTCAGGCAAACTGTGCGGCCGTCTGAAAAGCAGCCTGAGAACGGCGGGGCAACTGTTTTCCCTCTCCCGCTTGCGGGGGGGCTAGGGTGGGGGCTGGTGCCGTGGCAGTAATTTCTACAGGCGGCGGACAAGCGGTTTTGCAAACCGCCACCCCCGCCCCAACCCTCCCCCGCGCTGAAGGCGCAGGGGAGGGGGTTAAGGTGCGCGGTAGGATGTTCGGTTTCAGACGGCCTTTCAGGGCTTTGGTTTTGTTGGAACTGCGCTTTCAGGCAGCCTGTGCGGCCGTCTGAAAATCAGTCTGAAAACGGCAGGGCAACTGCGTCCCCTCTCCCGCTCGCGGGGGAGGGTTAGGGTGGGGGCTTTTGCCGCTGCGGCAATGTTTGCAGGCAACGGAGCGAAAGCAGTTCTGCGAACTGCCACCCCCTCCCCAACCCTCCCCCGCGCTTTGGTGTACAGACCGGACACATAGGTAACACCTGTGCGGGGACATGGGTAACAGTTT
>CAMURX010000225.1 GCA_947097615.1 uncultured Neisseria sp.
TCTCCCGCTGGCAGCGCGACCTGACCGACAGCACCGTGCTGCGCAATATGGGCGTCGGCGCCGGCTACACCCTGCTCGGCTTGAACGCCTGCCTGCGCGGTCTGAACAAACTCGAAGCCAACCCTGCCGCCATCGCCGCCGATCTCGATGCCACTTGGGAGCTGCTGGCCGAGCCCATCCAAACCGTGATGCGCCGCTACGCCGTGCCCCAGGCCTACGAACAGCTCAAAGCGCTCACCCGCGGCAAAGACGGCATCACGCCCGAAACCCTGCGCCAATTTATCAGCGCCCTGGCGATTCCCGACGACGCCAAAGCCGAGCTGCTCTCGCTCACACCCGCCGGTTACACAGGCAAGGCCGAAGAATTGGCACGGCGGATTTAAGGCCGTCTGAAAAGGCCGTCCGAACCTTTTCAGACGGCCTTCTTGCAGCCTGCCGCATATGCCGTGCGATTGTCAGAAAACAGCACTGTCGTTACAATAACGGGAATAAACAAACAAAAAATTCCGTAATTTAACAAACAGGGGGACGTTGTGGCTGCATTTATCTACGATATTGTGATTGTCGGCGCAGGGCCTGCCGGCGCCGTGGCGGCAGCCTTGCTGAACAAGCAGGGTTTCAATGTCTGCGTACTCGAAAAGCAGCATTTTCCGCGTTTCGTCATCGGCGAGAGCCTGCTGCCCTACGCGATGGACATTTTGCAAGAGGCCGGGCTGCTGCGCGCCGTGCAGGCGGCGGGCTTGGGTTTCCAATACAAAAACGGCTTCGCCTTTTCCTGGGGCGACCGCTACACCTCGTTCAGCTTTTTGGACAAATTCAGCGCGGGCAACGGCACCGCCTTCAACGTGCAGCGCGCCGAATTCGACCTGCTCCTGATCCGCGAAGCGGAAAAACAGGGCGTGGCCGTGCGCTTTGGCGAAACCCTGAAAAAATTCGACAACGAAGGCAATACCGTGCTGCTCACCGTCGAGCGCGACAACGGCGACACCTACGACATGGAAGCCCGCTTCGTCCTCGACGCCAGCGGCTTCTACCGCGCCCTGCCCCGCCTGATGAACTGGGAGCTGCCGCCCGAAACCGTTATGCGCCAGGTGCATTTCACCCATATCGACGACCGCATCACCTCGCCCAAATTCGACCGCAACAAAAACCTCGTCTGCATCCACCCCGAACACCGCGACGTATGGGTCTGGTTCATCCCCTTCGCCAACGGCCGCAGCTCCATCGGCGTCGTCGGCGAAGAACACTATTTCCGCCACGAAAGCACCGCCAACATCCTGAAAGAAACCGTTGCCGAAATCCCCTTCCTCGCCGAAATCCTCGCCGATGCCAAATGGGACAACGGCTTCCCCTTCCGCTACCTGCCCGGCTACACCACCAAAGGCAAAGGCCTCTACGGCCGCCACTTCGCCCTTTTGGGCGCCTCGGGCGAATTTCTCGACCCCATCTTCTCCTCCGGCGTCACCATCGCCGTACACTCCTCCAAGCTGGCCGCCGACTGCGTATCCCGCGAACTGCGCGGCCTGCCCGTAGACTGGAAAAACGAGTTTGCCGTACCGCTCACCACCGGCGTCAACGCCTTCGGCAGCTACATCAACGGCTGGTACGACGGCCGCTTCCAAGACCTGATTTTCGACGTCGACAAAGACAGCGAACTCGGCCGCATGGTCTGCGCCATCCTCGCCGGCTACGCCTGGGACAGGGAAAACCCCTGCGTGCGCGACTCGCAAATGCTGTTTGCCTAATCCGCTCCCGCCCGCACCTTCGGGGCACAGATGCGGGGATGATGTTTCCACAACACGGTTTTCACCGTTAAAACCCCGCCGCAAACAGCCGAAGAGGCCGTCTGAATTTTTTCAGACGGCCTCTTCGCTATGTGCAGGATAGGCAGCGCAGACAGGCGGCCGATATAGTGAGCCAACACAAACCGCATTCGCCGCAGGGCGGCAGATACGGGGCGGCCGTGTCAGGCGGGGATTTGGCTTGCGATGATTTTGCCCGCGATGCGGCTTATGCCGTTTTCTTTAATGACGGGTTCGGGCTTTGCCGTTTCAGACGGCCTCCAAGGATTGAGGCCGTCTGAAACGGCAAATGCGTCACGGGTTGGCGGTTTTCAGACGGCCTCTCGGGCGAAGGCGGCGATGCGTTCGGCGAGCCGTTCGGCGCTGAGGCCGAGTTGGTCGAGCAGGAGTTTGGGGTCGCCATGGTCGGTAACGGTGTCGGGGATGCCGATAAGGAGGACTGGTTTCAGACGGCCTTCGGCGGCGAGTATCTCGAGGACGGCACTGCCCGCGCCGCCGCAAACGGCGTTTTCTTCGGCGCAGACGAGATAATCGTGGCTGTCGGCCAGTTGCAGGACGAGTTCTTTGTCGAGCGGTTTGACAAAACGCATGTCGGCGACGGTGGCGTCCAGTGTTTCGGCGGCTTGCAGGGCGGGAGTAACCATGCTGCCGAAGGCGAGGACGGCGATGCGTTTGCCCTGTCGGCGGATGATGCCTTTGCCGACGGGCACGGTGTCGAGCGCGTCGTTTACTTTCACGCCGCAGCCGCTACCGCGCGGGTAGCGCACGGCGGTGGGGCAATTAAGCGCGTAGCAGGTAGAGAGCAGCAGGCGGCATTCGTTTTCGTCGCTGGGGGCGGCGATGGTCATGTTGGGGATGCAGCGCAGGAAGCTCAAATCGTACGCGCCGGCGTGGGTGGGGCCGTCGGCGCCGACGATGCCGGCGCGGTCGATAGCGAAGAGGACGGGCAGGTTTTGCAGGGCGACGTCGTGCACAAGCTGGTCGTAGCCACGCTGCAAAAAGGTGGAGTAGATGGCGACGACGGGTTTGACGCCTTCGCAGGCGAGGCCGGCGGCGAAGGTGACGGCGTGCTGTTCGGCGATGCCGACGTCGAAATAGCGTTCGGGAAAACGTCGGGCAAATTCGACGAGGCCGCTGCCTTCGCGCATGGCGGGGGTAATGGCGGCGAGGCGGGGGTCGGCTTCTGCTTGGTCGCACAGCCAGCAGCCGAAGATTTCGGTGTAGGTGGGACGCGCGGCGGGCGCGGGGGCGGCGGCTTCGGCGGGGGCGGGGGTTTTGCCGATGGCGTGGTATTTGACGGGGTCGTTTTCGGCGAGTTTGTAGCCCTGGCCTTTTTTGGTGA
>CAMURX010000226.1 GCA_947097615.1 uncultured Neisseria sp.
TAATCACCGAGTTTGGTTGCCCTGCCCGACGGGGTGGGGGAACACAGTTGCTACTACGGCAGCAGAGGCCGTCTGAAAGGGGAAATCCCTGTTCAGACGGCCTTTTTTTCATGTGGTGCATGTGGCGGCGGCAGGGTTGGGCTGACGGGCAAGTGTGACGGGCGGTGCTTGCGCCTGCGGGAGAATTGCTTTACCCTGCGTCGGCCTGTGTTTTTCAGGTGCTTTTAAGGAAACATCGATATGAACAAAAAAACCGCTTTGCTGCTTGCGTTTGCTGTTGCGGCCTTCGGCCAACAGGCGGCAGCCAAGGAAATCAAGATTCAGGAAAACTCTGCTGGGCTTTCTGCCGAGCTCACTGAGAATCTGGCCGGAACGGCTGTGTCCATGGGTGTGAAAGAGCCTTTGGTGATTAAGAAATCCGGCGACGGTGTGGTGATTTCCGGCGCGGGGGCGACACGCTGC
Organism: uncultured Neisseria sp.; assembly: GCA_947097615.1. GTDB lineage: Bacteria > Pseudomonadota > Gammaproteobacteria > Burkholderiales > Neisseriaceae > Neisseria. The sequence goes on from CAMURX010000226.1 coordinate 463, forward strand.
AATATCAAGCTGAACGACGACAAAATTGCCGGTGTAAGCTGCAAATAGACCGCTCTGTGGCGAAAAAGGCCGTCTGAAAGAATTTTCAGACGGCCTTTTCGTGCGGCGGGCGCGTTTACGCGGCGGCGGGCTCACGGCGCAGCAGGGTGATGAGATCGGCCAAGCGCGTCTTCATTTCGCGGCGGTCGGTGATTTGGTCGATCGCGCCTTTTTCCAGCAGGAATTCGGCGCGCTGGAAGCCTTCGGGCAGGGTTTCGCGCACGGTCTGTTCGATAACGCGCGGGCCGGCGAAACCGATCAGCGCGCCCGGTTCGGCCATCACGATGTCGCCCAAAAAGGCGAAGCTGGCCGACACGCCGCCCATGGTCGGGTCGGTGAGCACGGAGATGAAGGGCAGCCCTTTTTCTGTGAGCAGGTGCAGGGCGGCGCTGGTTTTCGTCATTTGCATCAGCGAGTTTAGGCCTTCCTGCATACGCGCCCCGCCCGATGCGGACACGCAGATAAAGGAGCAGCCGTCGGCGGCGGCGCGGCGCACGCCCTGAACGAAGCGCTCGCCGACAACCGAGCCCATCGAGCCGCCGATAAAGCGGAATTCGAAGGCGGCAACGACAACGGGCAGGCCGTTCAGACGGCCTTTCATCACCACTATCGCGTCGTCTTCGCCGGTGGTTTTTTTGGCGGCGCTGAGGCGTTCGGGGTATTTTTTGCTGTCTTTGAATTTGAGGATGTCGGTGGGCTTCACGTCGGCGCCGATTTCCTCGCGGCCTTCTTCGTCCAGCAGCAGGTTCAGCCGCTCGCGCGCGCCCATGGCGTTGTGGTGGCCGCATTTGGGGCAGACTTTGTCGTTCTGCACCAGATCGGTGGTGTACACCGTGGCGGCGCAGGCGGGGCATTTGTGCCACAGGCCTTCGGGCACGGCCGATTCGCTTTTGCCTTCGCGTTTGATTTTCGGCGGGAGGATTTTGTCTAACCAGCTCATGTGGACTCCGTTTCAGACGGCCTGTTTAAGACCGTTTGTCAGTTGGGGAAAGGCGCGGATGGTAGCCAAAGACGCCCTGTTAGGCAAGGCCGTTCAGACGGCCTTAACCGCCGCGTTCAGTTCGCGCACCAGAGCGCCGACGGCTTCGGCTTCGCGGCCGGGGTTGGTTTCGATTTCCCTGACGATGCGGCTGCCGACGATAACGGCGTCGGCCACAGCGGCAATCTGCTTCGCGCTTTGCGCGTCGGAAATGCCGAAGCCGACGCCGACGGGCAGGCTGATGTGGCGGCGCAGGACGGCGAGTTTGTCGGCAACGTCGGCGGTATCGAGCGCGGCCGAGCCGGTGACGCCTTTGAGGGAAACGTAATATACGAAGCCGCCCGCCAGTTTGGCGATTTCTTTAACGCGTTCTTCGCCGGTGGTGGGGGCGATGAGGAAGATGGTTTCCAAGCCCTGCGCTTTGAGCGCGGCGTGCAGGGGGGCGACGGTTTCGATGGGGCTGTCTACCGTCAGCACGCCGTCGGCGCCCGCTTCGGCGGCGGCGCGGGCAAATTCGGCGTAACCCATTTTGTGCACGGGGTTGAGATAGCCCATCAGCACGACGGGCGTGTCTTTGTCGCTTTCGCGGAAGCGGCGCACGGTGTCGAGCACGGTTGCGAGCGACACGCCTTGCGCGAGGGCGCGTTCGGCGGCGCGCTGGATAACCGGGCCGTCGGCCATCGGGTCGGAAAAGGGTACGCCCAGCTCGATGATGTCCGCACCGGCGGCGGCGAGGCTGTGCATCAGTTCGAGTGTGACGGCGGGCGAGGGGTCGCCGGCGGTGATGTAGGGGATAAGGGCTTTTTTGCCGTTCAGGCGCCCAAAGGCGGCGGTGATTCTGTTCATGGCGCGGGCTTTCGCGGAGGGTTTCGGAAGGGCGGCTTTTTACTATATTTCAGGCCGTCTGAAAACGGCTTTGCGGGCGGCTGCGGTTTGCTGCCGTCGGGAGCTTTGTTTTCAGACGGCCTTAAAGGCCGTCTGAAACCTTGTGCCCTTTCCCGCTTGCGGGGGAAGACTATCTGAAAATCAGTTCTTCAAACTCTGCACCGGCGCGGGTATCCGCCCGCCGCGTTTGACAAACGCTTCGCACGAGCCGTCTTTCACCGGCATGATGGGGGCGTAGCCGAGCAAGCCGCCGAATTCCACCGACCCGCCCACGTCTTTGCCGGGTACGGGGATGATGCGTACGGCGGTGGTTTTGCTGTTGATCATGCCGATGGCGGCTTCGTCGGCGATGATGCCGCTGATGGCGGCGGCGCTGGTGTGGCCGGGTACGGCGACCATGTCGAGGCCGACGGAGCAGACGGCGGTCATGGCTTCGAGTTTGTCCAGCGTGAGCGCGCCCGATTCGGCGGCGGCGATCATGCCTTCGTCTTCGGATACGGGAATAAACGCTCCGGAGAGGCCGCCCACCGCGCTGCTGGCCATCATGCCGCCTTTTTTTACGGCGTCGTTTAACAGCGCGAGTGCGGCGGTGGTACCGTGCGTGCCGCACACGCTCAAGCCCATCGCTTCCAAAATGCGGGCGACGGAATCACCCACGGCAGGCGTGGGGGCGAGCGACAAGTCCAAAATGCCGAAGGGAATACCGAGCCGTTTAGCCGCTTCCTGGCCGATTAACTCGCCCACGCGGGTGATTTTAAAGGCGGTTTTTT
>CAMURX010000227.1 GCA_947097615.1 uncultured Neisseria sp.
TGCGCGTAATCACCGAGTTTGGTTGCCCTGCCCGACGGGGTGGGGGAACACAGTTACCTCATGCTGGCTACGCTTGCTGTATCTTCCGTATTGGCTTTGAGGCCGTCTGAAAGGGTTTACTGCTGTTCGATGCGGTGGTACTGCCCGGTTTTCAGGGTGTAGGTCTGCTCTTTGCCGTAGCCGCACCAGCGGACGGTGATGCGGGCTTCTTGGTCGGGGCGGCTGCCGAGGCCGAAGAGGATGCGGCGGTCGTTTTGCGCGGCGAGTCCGTTGTTGGCGTAGACCTCGCGGTGTTGCGCCGCGCCGGTGGGGCTGTTTTCGGCGGCGAGGACGAGGGTGCTGCCTTGGGCGTCGCGGTTGCAGCTTGTGCCGTTGCCGACAAGTTGCAGCCCTATCCAGTTGGCGGGTTGGCTGTCGTTGCGGTAGAGGCTCGGGGCGGCGGTCATGTGTGTGACGAGGCTGTCGAGGTCGCCGTCGTTGTCGAAGTCGGCGAGGATCATGCCGCGCGAGGTGCCTTTTTTCGTCCAGCCGGCCTGTTCGGCCACGTCGACGAAGTAGGCGCCTTTATTCATGTAGATGCGGTTGGCTTCGCTGCCGAAGACGCAGCGGCCGCGCACGTCGGCCCAGCGGTCGGCGTAGCCGTGTACGTCGGGGTTGGTGAGGGCGATTTGTGCGTTCCAATACCAGTAGTCGGGGCAGACGGCTTCTTTTTTGTCGTAGGCGTCGTCGGCCATGCCGTTGGCCTGCACGATGTCGAGGCGGCCGTCGAGGTCGAGATCACCGAAGGCCGCGCCCCAGCCGAAGCGTCGCTCGTTGAGGGCGTTGCGGCGGGCGGCTTCGTCGGTGAAGGCGGCGGCGGCGGTCTGGCCGGGGCGGCTGTAATTCATCCATAAAAGGCTGCCTTCGGCTTGCAGTTTTTCGTGGACGTTGGAGACGTGGATGTCGGGGCGGCCGTTGTCGTCGAGATCGCCGAAGGTGGCGTTCATGCCTTTGTAGGTGTCGCGGCCGATTGCGCCGGCGAAGCTGCCTTTTATGGGCAGGAAGCCTTTGCCCTGTTGGTTGAAATACAGTTCGTCCGGGCCGAAGTCGTTGGCGATGTAGAGGTCGGGGTAGCCGTCGGCGTTGAGATCGCCGGTGGCGGCGGCCATGGTCCAGCGTTTGCCTTGAAAGCCGGTTTGGGTTTGGGGGACACGCGCGAAGCGGCCGCCGCCGAGGTTGCGGAAGAGCAGGTTTTCGTCGGCATTGTTGGCGTTGTGCCAGCTTCGGTGCATCACGTCGAACATGCGCCGGTCGCCCGGGTATTCGGGCTCGGGGAGTTTGAAGATGTTGTAGGGGACGCTGCGGCCGTAGCCGGGAAGGTGGGTTTGCATGACGTTGCCGACGAAGATGTCGAGTTTTCCGTCGCCATTGAAGTCGAGGACGTTGGTGGCGACGCTGATTTGGTAGTTGTCGAGGCCGCTTTGCTGTCCGATTTCGCTGAAATTCAGATGGCCTGTTTCTTTGAGTTCGTTGCGCAGCAGACGGCCTTTGCCGAAGCCTGTGCCCAAAAGCAGGTCTTTGTCGCCGTCGTTGTCCATGTCGAACCAGGTGGCCGAGGCGATAAGGCCGTGTTGCTCGGGGCGGGTGCGGTGCGGTGCAAGGGCGGGGATGTCGAAACGCTCGAAGCGGAAATTTCCTTTGTTTAAAAAGAGTTGGGTGCGGTCCTGCTCGGATTTCAAGGGCTGGGTGAGGAAGATGTCGGGCAGGCCGTCGTTGTCCGCATCGGCCACGGCGGCGGCGTCGCCGACGGAGAGCAGCCATTTGGCGATGTGGTGCATGCGCGGGTCGGTGCGCTGCCAAATATCGCCCTGCGCGCCGCCTATGCCGCTGTGCGCGGCGGGGATTTCGGCGAAACGGAAACGCGCTTCGTCGGCGGCGAAGGCGTGGGTGGCGCGGTATGCGCCCCAGCCGGTGAGGCCGATGAGGCCGGTGAGCAGCAGGGCTTTGGCCTCTTGTCGCAGGATGGCGGCGGGGTGGCGGTAGCGGGCGCGGTTTTGCCACAGCAGCCACAGGCCGCGCAGGGTCATGTAGGCGAAGGCCGAGTAAAACAGGGTGGAGAAGCTCTGGAATTTGTGCAGCAGCAAATCGACGAACACGATGAAAAAGGCCATGAACACCTGCCCCTTGCGCGAATCGGCCGAGGTGGGCGGGTCGGTAATCATAAAGAAGGTGAAAAGGTAGAAGGCGGGCGAGGAAAACGCGCCCATAAACAGGGTTTGCGGCGGGATGTGATGGCGCAGCAGCCAGGCGCGCAGGCCGAGCTGCATGGCGTAAAACGCAAGAAAGGACACGATCAGCACGCTGCGGCGGATGTTGAGCGCGAACAGCATCAGCGCGGCGGTGGCGATGAAAAAGGCGGTAACGCCCGCGCCGCCCCACTGGTAGGCCGGCGCGGGCGTGATCATGCCGTCGCTCAACACCAGCGCGGCAATCACGCCGAACAGGCCGGGGTTGTAAACATGCCGCCCGTTTACGGTGAACACGTATTTCGAGGCGGTGGCGAAAAACGGCGGCACCAGCGCGAGCCACAGCCCGTGGGAAAAATTGGTGAGCACCGACAGCCCCAGCCCGGTAATCAGCCCGCTGATGGGCACAAGCAGCGTTTTCTTGCGCAACAGATAGTGCAGCGTACAGTCGAGCGCGACGCACACGGCCAAAATCAGGCCGACCTGCGCGGGGCTGCGGTTGAAACCCCAAAAGGTGATGCCGCAGAACACAAAGGTGAATTGCAGCAGCAAAACGGGCAGGCGGGGGTCGTTTTTCGCGGGAACGCGGTCTAAGGGAATCATGGGAAGAGGCCGTCTGAAAAAAGTGCGGATTATAGTGCAAACGGGCGCGGCGCACGGTTAAGGCCGTCTGAAAACGGGGGTTTCTGTGAGTTGGGCTAGACACTCGCCCTCAAGGAATAGATTTGAAGAATTTGAGAATACCGCAACAAGAAAATTCACGGCAGGCAGAGATTAACTCAAATTATCACTTGACGCAAGGATATTACAGATATTTTTTCAAAAACTTCGCTTGTAGGTAAATCATGGCTTCTAGGGCGTGTTGACATTCAAGCCAGCCTTAAAACCGTAGCAGCCAGATAAATGT
>CAMURX010000228.1 GCA_947097615.1 uncultured Neisseria sp.
GGTGAGCCAGCCCTTCCGGCCAGGTGAGGACGGTGTCGGCATGGTCGCCGCGCGCACAGAAATAGTGCAGCCCCGCAAAGGCGGATACTTCGGCGATGCCTGCGCCGTAGTCGTCGCGGCAGCAGTAGTCGAGATACCAAAGCAGTTCGGCGGAGCGGTAGTTTTGACGTTGCAGCCATCGGGCGAAAGTCAGTGTGTCGAGCTGCCGCCATTCTTCGTCTTGAGAAGATAGGTCTATCGGGATGGCGAAGATTTTGCGCCCGTCGCGGCCGTAGGCCGTTTTCAGACGGCCTGTGAGGGCGAAGAAGCGTTTGCCGTCGGCATCCTGCGGGGCGAGATGGTCGCGCCAGCCGCCTTGGTACAGCAGCCTTTCCTGCGGAGCGTAAACCAAATCGGTTTCGTTGAAGCGGCCGTCTGCCATGATGCCCAAATCGTGCAGCATTTCGCGGACGTAAACGCTTTCTTCCGAAGGCAGGGCGAGATAGTGCGCGCCGGACGGGGCGGCGAGGTTTTGGTGGCGGTAGGCGGCGTTGTTGCCGTTGCGTTCGAAGCCTTCGGCCAGCAGGATGTCGCGCCGACCGTGTTTGGCCAGATACCACAGCGCGCTCAAACCGGCCGCGCCGCCGCCCAGAATCAGGATGTCGCAGCGGTGTTCGGATTTTGCCTGCGGCGGCAGGGCATTGTTGCGCAGGGCATGGCCGAGCGGCAGGCCGACGCGGTTTACATGGATGGGCGGCAGGGCATTGAGGCCGCGCCACAGTTGCCATGAGGCGGCGGACGCGGCGGCAAGTGCGGCGGAGCTGTAGAGAAATTGGCGGCGGGTCAGCGGCATGGTGGATGGGGTATCGGAACGGGTAAAAAAACTGCCCCGGCAGAGCAGTTTTCAGCGGTATCGGCGAGGGCTTAGAACCACTCTTTTTTACCGATGACGTAAGTTTGCTCAAACTCTTCGGGCGTGCATTTCAGATATTTGACGATGTCGATGATGCAGAAAACGAAGATGATGACGAGGCGAGCTGCTCAAGATAATAAAAAAAACACCCAAAATGGTCATCAGCAGGTAAACCTGCCTTTGAGTATAGCAAAAGATACCGCCCATTTCACAAGAATTATCATTCAAGGCAGTTCGGAGGCCGTCTGAAAGCATGGGGTTGGGCAAAAGGCAGGTTTTCAGACGGCCTGATGTATTTTGAGGCATCAATTCCCTTATAATCGCGCTTTTTTGCCCGTTTCCGCCATGTCCGACCTCTTCGCCTCCGCCGCCTTATCCGTTTCCGAACTCAACCGCCTGGCCAAAAACCTGTTGGAAGACAACCTGGCCGGGCTGTGGATTGCGGGTGAGGTTTCCAACCTGACCCGCGCTGCCAGCGGGCATTATTATTTTTCGCTGAAAGACAGCCACGCCCAAGTGCGCTGCGCGATGTTTAAAGGCACGGCGCAACGGTTTCCCGCCCTGAAGGAGGGCGACCATATCGAAGTGTGCGGCCGCATCGGCATCTATGAGGCGCGGGGCGAATTTCAGATTACGGTATCCGACGTGCGGCTGAAGGGTTTGGGGCGGCTTTATGAGGCATACGAAAGGCTGAAGGCCGTATTGCAGGCCGAGGGGCTGTTTGCCGCCGAACGCAAACGCCCGCTGCCCGAACGGCCCGAACGCATCGGCGTGGTAACCAGTTTGGCCGCCGCCGCGCTGCGCGACGTGGTTTCCACCCTGAAGCGGCGCGCACCCGAAATACCCGTCATCGTGTATCCCGCCGCCGTGCAGGGGGCGGACAGCGCGGCGCAGATTGCCTGTGCGGTTCAGACAGCCTCCGAACGGGCGGAGTGCGATGTACTGATTGTGTGCCGCGGCGGAGGCAGCATCGAAGACTTATGGTCGTTCAACGAAGAGCCGGTTGCGCGCGCAATAGCCGCCTGCCGCATTCCCGTCGTCAGCGGCGTGGGGCATGAAACCGATTTCACGCTGGCCGATTTTGCCGCCGACGTGCGCGCGCCGACACCCACAGGCGCGGCGGAACTCGTCAGCCCGAACCGTGCCGAATCGCTGCAATCCCTGCGGCAGGCGGAAGGCCGTCTGAAAGAAGCCTTGCGGCAGCGTTATTACGATGCCAGCCAAAAGATAGACTGGCTGTCGCGGCAAATCCGCCATCCGCGCCAAAAGCTCGACGCGCAGCGCGTGCAGGCCGAAACGCTGTCGCGGCAGTTGCGCCACGCGCTGCAAACCGTCTGCCGCTTCCAAAGGCAGAATGTGGCGCGGCAAAGCGAGCTCCTGCGGCATTTGCGGCCGGACACACGGCAGGCGGATGCACGGTTGGCGCAGTTGCAGGCGGATTTGGCGCGCGGCAGGCAGCGGATAATGGCCGATAAGGCCCAACTGCTGGAAAAACAGGCCGGCCTGTTGCAGGCCGTGTCGCCGCAGCATATTTTGGCGCGCGGTTTTTCGGTGGTGAAAAACAGCCGCGGGCAAGTGATACGCGATGCCGCCCTGTTGAAGCAGGGGCAAAAGCTGCACATCACCTTTTTTGAAGGCGAGGCCGACGTTCGGGTGACGGGCGAACAGGCGCAGCCGGATTTGTTTGATTTTTCGTGAATGGTGCCGAACGGCAGACGAGACCGCCTGAAAAAAGCGTTGCCCGCGCAGGCAAACGGTTTTCAGACGGCCTCGAAATGTGAAAAAGCCTGCATCTCGTGCAGGCTTTCTTTTATTTCTATTTCAAATCAAGCGGGACAACGGTTAATCGACGCGGCTGAAAATCAGCGTGGCATTGGTGCCGCCGAAGCCGAAGCTGTTGGACATCACGGCGTCGAGCTTCATCTCGCGGTTTTCGAGCAGAATCGGCAGGCCTTCCGCTTGTTCGTCCAAGTTTCGGATGTTCGCGCTGGCGCAGGCAAAATCGTTTTGCATCATCAGAATCGAGTAAATCGCTTCGTTCGAACCTGCCGCGCCGAGGGCGTGGCCGGAAAGCGATTTGGTGGAGCTGATGAGCGGGATTTCCTGTCCGGCGAACACTTCGCGGATGGCACCCAGTTCTTTGGTGTCGCCGACCGGCGTGGAAGTGCCGTGGGCGTTGATGTAATCGACTTTGCCGCCGTGCTGCGCCAGTGCCATCTGCATAC
>CAMURX010000229.1 GCA_947097615.1 uncultured Neisseria sp.
ACAGCACTTCGTCCAAGAGCACCATGCGGCCGCTGTGCGGCAGCAGGTGGTCGGTGGGTTTGATCGGGCAAGGCTGCATTTAGGGTTCTCCGATAATTAGCACGCTGTTGTTGCCGCCGAAAGCGAAAGACGAGCTGGCGCCGATGCGGCGGCCGTCGGGCCAGCGGCAGCCTGAAACGGTCAGCGCGATCGGCGGCAGCTCGGCGTCGCGTTCGCCGTCCCACAGCTGCGGCGGCAGCAGAGCGGCGGGATTGTCGGCGCGGCTGACGGCGCCCCACACAAAGGCCGCTTCGAGCGCGCCGGCGGCGCCGAGCGTGTGGCCGGTGAGCGGCTTGGTGGACGTGGCGGCGGTGGCGCAGCCGAACACTTCGGCCACGGCGCGGCTTTCCATGCTGTCGTTGAGCTTGGTGCCGGTGCCGTGCAGGTTGATCCAGCCGATTTGTGCGGGCGCAAGGGCGGCGTGTTTTAAGGCAGCCTGAAAAGCCTGCACCGCGCCGAGTCCGTCGGGGCGCGGGGACGACATATGATGGGCGTCGCTGCTGGCGCCGTAGCCCAAGAGCGGCAGGGCGTCGCCGTCGTCTTCGCGGGTCATCACGAACACGGCGGCGGCTTCGCCGATGTTGATGCCGTTGCGGTTGCGCGAAAACGGGTTGGCAATGCCGTCTGAAAGTACTTCCAGCGAGGCGAAACCGTTGATAGTGAGCGGCGAGAGCGTGTCCACGCCGCCGCACAACACCGCATCGCACACGCCCAGCCGCAGCAGCCGTGCCGCACTGATGAGCGCCCGCGCGCCGGAGGTACAGGCGGTGGACACGCCGTAACACGCGCCCCGCAGGCCGTACGCCGCCGCGGCAAAATCGGCGGGCGAGGAAAGCAGTTGCGCCTGCTGTTTGAACGGAATGTCCGCCCAGCCGCCGCCGTTGGCAACGTGTTGGAACAGCGGGATATTTTCGTCTGCGCCGCCCACCGATGTGCCGATTACCACGCCGATTCTGTCCGCGCCGTAGCGGCTGAGGACTGCCTGAATCTGCGGCTCGATTTGCGCCAAAGCATCCCACAGCAATTGATTGTTGCGGCTGCGGTGTTCGGCGGGCAGATGGTCGGGGAACGGGCGCAACGGGCGGTTTACCGCGCCGAAAGCACGGTTTTTGCCCTTCACCCATTCGCTGGAAAACGTGAGCGGGCTGTTTTCAGACGGCCTCAACAAGCCATTCAAATGCTCCGCCAAACCGCTGCCCAAAGCCGACACCAAACCCGGCCGGCCGAGGTATGCCCGTGCCTTATTCATCGTTCTCTCCCAAAGGCGTCAGCCGCCATTTCGCCCCGCCGCCCTCCAATTCGCGCGGCCGGCCGTCTGAAAAACCGTTTTCCAACAGCGGGAACATCGCCGTGAACACCGCCTGCGCGGCATGGTTCGGCGGCACAAAACCGTCGCGCCGCCAGCCGCTCTGTGTGGCCAGCAAGCGCGCCAGCGGCGCACCGAACGCATCGGTCTGAATCCAGCGCGACTGCCCGCCCGCCTCGCCCTGCACCACCAACAGCGACACCTGCTCCGCCGTGCCGGTTTCATCCAGCCGCTCCAGCTTGAAACGGCGGCTCTCGCCCGCTGCCAAATGCGGCAAATCCTGCGGCGCGAAAGTGGCACCGCAGGCGGCAAGCAGCAGCGCGGCAACGATGGGGGCGAGAAGCTTGGGGAAGGTCATTTCAGGCAGCCTTTGCGGAATGGGGATGGGGTGGGATTATAGACGAAGCGGGGCGGGAGTGGATTGTCGGGGGATGAGTGTCTTGATGGCGGGCTTTCAGACGGCCTTCTACAAAAAGGCCGTCTGAAAACGGCCGGTAATTACTTGTCCAGCCGCTTCAATTGCTTGGCGGCATATTTGTTGCCTGCCTCAGCGGCACGGCGGGTAGTAGCGGACGGCTTTTTTCAGACGGCCTGCGTCTTCATAGAGACCGCCGAGGTTGGATAACGCAATGATGCTGCCCGCGCGGGCGGCGAGTTTGTACCATTTTTTCGCCAGTTTTTTGCTGCGGCGCACGCCTTTGCCGTTGTAGTAGAGGAAGCCTAGGTTGTCGCAGGCGGTGGCATCGGCCTGCAGGGCGGCGCGGGCGGACCATTTGCGGGCTTTGGCATAGTTTTTGTGCAGGCCTAGGCCTTTTTCGTAGCAGTAACCGAGGGCGCGTTGGGCATCGGCGTGGCCGTTTTTGGCGGCATAGCGGTAGAGCCGGCAGGCTGTCTTGATGTCTTTTTTGCCGCCGAGGCCGCGCTCGTACAGCCAGCCGAGGCGGTAGGCTGCGTCGGGGGTGTCGCTGCTATGTTGCTTAAGGGCGCGTGTATACCATTTGCGGGCGCGGCGGTAGTCGGGCTTTTCTGCAAATTCGTATAGGCAGCCGAGGGATTCCTGTGCTTCGGCGTGGCCGAGCTTGGCGGCACGGCGGTAATATTTTTCGGCTTTTTCGGGGTTTGGCTTGACACCGTAGCCGTACTGACGAGCGCGGCCGAGGCCGAACCAGCCGTCGGGACAGCCTTTTTCGGCCAGTTGGCGGTAGGTGCGGTAGGCGGCGCGGGCTTCGGCAGGATCGGCGGTTAAGGAGGCACAATAGAGGTATTCGAGCAGGGCGGCGCGGTAGAGGGATTTAGGTTTCATGGTTTTTGCCTTTCTGGGGGTTTTCAGACGGCCTTTGAGGCCGTCTGAAAGACTACCCGAACGGGTTTGAAACAAAATGCGGGTCATCGGGCGGCGCGGCAATACCGCCTGATGACGGCCGGAATAAGGTCTTTATTGATACTGCTGTACGCCCACGGTTTCGGCCAGGGCTTTGAGGCGGCGTTCGGATTTTTCCACGTAGGGGTTGTTGCTGTCCCAGGCGTAGCCGGCGAGGATGGAGCTGATCATGCGGCTGATTTCGGGGTTGCGGTTGGGGGCGTAGATGGCGTCTTGGAAGCTGCCGTCATACCAGCCGTTCACATAGGTGCGGAAGGCGTTGACGCCCGTCATCAGCGGTTCGGCGAATTCGCGCTGCCAATCGGCCTCTTGGCCTTTGAGCTGGCGGGCGAGCAGGTCGGCGGCGAGTTTGGCCGAGTGCATGGCGATGGTGACGCCGGAGGAG
>CAMURX010000230.1 GCA_947097615.1 uncultured Neisseria sp.
GCTCGTTGGCATAGCGCAGGCCGCTGCCGCCCGCGCCCATACCCGAAGGGATGTCGCCGCGCAGGGCGACGATGTGGCGCACGCCCATTTCTTTATAGGTGTCGAGCAGGCTTTTCACTTCTTCGACGGTCATGCCGATGCAGGGCAGGTGCGGCGCGGCGGGCGTACCTTCGGCGAGAATGTCGGCGATGGTTTGCAGCGTGCCCTCGCGGGTAGAGCCGCCCGCGCCGGATGTGCAGGAGAAAAATTCGGGGGCGAACTGGCGCAGCTGTTTGCGGGTGACGGTTTGTTTTTCGCGCCCTTCGGGGGTGCGGGTGGGGAAAAATTCGAAGCTGAGGGTTTTTTTGGCGGCACTCATGGCGCGGTTTCCTGTGGCAGTGTTTTTCAGACGGCCGAGTGTAGGGCTTCAACTGTTTGATAACAAGATGAAAAAATGCGCTTTGGTGTGAAAAATACTGCTCTGCGGCATGAGCGGGATTTTTGGCTTTTGATTTGTTTGGGGATTTTTGCCGACGCGCAATGAGGCCGTCTGAAAACGCCCCGCGCTTTTCAGACGGCCTGCAAAGCATTAAGATACGCTAAATTTTCTTAACAAAAGGAACCACCATGAAAGTATTGTTACTCGGCGCACCCGGCGCAGGCAAAGGCACACAGGCGCAATTCATCACTGCCGCCTTCGGCATTCCGCAAATCTCCACCGGCGACATGCTGCGCGCCGCCATCAAAGCAGGCACGCCTTTGGGCTTGGAAGCGAAAAAAATCATGGACGAGGGCGGCCTCGTGCGCGACGACATCATCATCGGCATGGTGAAAGAGCGCATCACACAGCCCGATTGCACCAACGGCTTTCTGTTTGACGGCTTTCCGCGCACGCTGGCGCAGGCCGAAGCCATGCAGCAGGCGGGCGTATTGCTTGATGCCGTGGTGGAAATCGACGTGCCCGACAGCGTGATTATCGAACGCATGAGCGGCCGCCGCGTGCACTTGGCTTCCGGCCGCACCTACCATGTGGTTTACAATCCGCCCAAAGCCGAAGGCAAAGACGACCTCACCGGCGAGGATTTGGTGCAGCGCGACGACGACAAAGAAGAAACCGTCAAAAAACGCCTGGCCGTGTACCACGAGCAAACCGAAGTGCTGGTGGGCTATTACAGCAAGCTCAAAGGCGAGGGCGCGCCCAAATACATCAAGGTTGACGGCACGCAGGCCGTGGAAGCCGTGAAAGCCGAAGTGTTGGCCGCCTTGGGCAAATAAGGCCGTCTGAAAGACAGAGAGGCCGTCTGAAAACCCGAAAAAAGGTTTTCAGACGGCCTATTTTTGTTTTCCGCCGCGTTCAGACGGCCTTTTCACACCGCCAGCCAATAGCGCAGCAAAGCCAGCAGCGATACGCCCGCGCACCACCAAGCGGCGAACATAAAAACGCGCCGCGCCGCCCGCTTGTGGCGAACAGGCAGAAAACGGGCGGCCAGCAGCAGCGCGGCGGCGGCAAACAAAAGGATTTTGACGGCAAAAACGGCGGAAGACATAGTAAAAGGCCGTCTGAAACGGCCATGCAGAAACAGGGTCGGGGCGTTATAATACGGCGTTTTTTATCCCGCCGCGCCTCTTTCATGACCGCATCCGACAGCATCGGGCTGGTAACGCCCGAAAAAATCCCCTTCGACCAAGAGCTTGCCCTGCAAAACGGCCAAACCCTGCCGCGCTTCGACCTGATGGTGGAAACCTACGGCACACTGAACGCCGACAAATCCAACGCCGTCCTCGTCTGCCACGCCTTATCGGGCGACCACCATGTCGCCGGACGCCACCATCCCGACGACAAACACCCCGGCTGGTGGGACACCATGGTCGGGCCGGGCAAACCCGTCGACACCCGCCGCTTCTTCGTTATCGGCCTCAACAACCTCGGCGGCTGCGCCGGCAGCACCGGCCCCCTCAGCACCAACCCCGAAAACGGCCTCGAATACGGCGCCGATTTCCCCGTCGTCACCGTCAAAGACTGGGTCAACAGCCAAGCTCTGCTGGCCGACCGTTTCGGCATACAAAAATGGGCGGCCGTCATCGGCGGCAGCCTCGGTGGCATGCAGGCGCTGCAATGGGCGATCGACTATCCCGAACGCGTGCGCCACGCCCTCGTCATCGCCTCCGCCACCCGCCTGTCAGCGCAAAACATCGCCTTCAACGACGTCGCCCGCCAGGCCATCATCACCGACCCCGACTTCCACGACGGCCACTACCGCCGCCACAACACCGTCCCCCGCCGCGGCCTGCGCATCGCCCGCATGATGGGACACATCACCTACCTCGCCGAAGAAGGGCTGGGCAGAAAATTCGGCCGCAGCCTGCACGACGGCATACAGTACGGCTACGGCGTCGAATTCGAAGTCGAATCCTACCTGCGCTACCAGGGCGACAAATTCGCCGGACGCTTCGACGCCAACACCTACCTGCGCATGACCAAAGCCCTCGACTATTTCAGCCCCGCCGCCGCCTTCGGCAACGACCTCACCGCCGCCCTGCGCCGGACACAGGCCGGATTCTTCGTCGCTTCCTTCACCACCGACTGGCGCTTCGCCCCGCAACGCTCGCGCGCCCTCGTCAAACACCTCGTCCGTGCCGGACGCCCCGTCCAATACATCGAAGTCGAATCCAACCACGGCCACGACGCCTTCCTGATGGACGACGCCCCCTACCTCGCCGCCGTTTCCTCCTATATGGACAACGTTTACAAGGAATTGCAGCCATGAATGCCCTGCGCGACGACCTTCGCCTGATTTACGACTGGATACCCGCGGGCAGCCGCGTGCTCGATTTGGGCTGCGGACGGGGCGAACTGCTCTCCGCCCTCGTGCGCGACAAACAATGCAGCGGCTACGGCGTCGAAATCGACACCGAAGGCGTGCTCGCCTCCATTGCCGCCGGCGTCAACGTCATCCAGGCCGACTTGGAACAGGGCTTGCAAGACTTTGACGACAACAGCTTCGACGTCATCGTTTTAAGCCAAACCATCCAGGCTATGCAGAACACCGAAACCATCCTGCGCGACCTCACCCGCGTCGCCCGAGAGGCCGTCGTCTCCTTCCCCAACTTCGGCTACTGGCGCAACCGCC
>CAMURX010000231.1 GCA_947097615.1 uncultured Neisseria sp.
GCGACTGGCCTGTTTGGTTGCTATGGTACGCTGATTTGAACATACAAGGGTGTGTGGCTCTGCCACGCACGCGGTTCAAGGCCGTCTGAAACCCGCCTTTCAGACGGCCTTTGCCGACATCGAACGCGGCAATCTGCATCAAAAATCCGACGCACCCGTGGCAAACCGGCCGGCCTGTTTGATTACGGCCAGAAGGCCGTCTGAATGCCGTTTATCGGCTTTTCAGACGGCCTTTTGCTTGCACGAGCGCCGTCAGTCCAAATCCGCCAGTGCAAACAGAGCGGCGAGGGCGGCGAGGCGCAGGACGTCGCGTCCCCAGCGCGAGTGGCTCAGGCAGTGCATCCAGGCCACGGGTTTTTCGGTTTGCAAAACGAGGCGGCGCACTTCTTCGGGCTGCGCCAGCAGTTTGTCGTGCCACAGCGCGGCGGCTTCTTCGAGCAGGCCGTGGCGCTTGAGCAGCAGCGAGGTGGAATGCAGGTAGCACAGCCAGTCGCGGCTTTGGCATTCGGCAAGGGTCAGCACTTCGGCGGGGTCGTCTTCAAAATCGAGAAAGCCGACCGTGCCGCCCGCAATCATCATGTTGCGGGCGAAGGCCTGGCTGAGAAACTGTCCTTTGGCGTGCACATCGGCAATCGCGTCCATGCCTGCCGTCCATGCCGTGAGGTGGCGACCTTTGGCTTCCTGTTCGATTTGCGTATCGAGCTGGATGCCGCCGAGATTGCCGATCATCAGGGCGTCGGGCTGCTGCGCCAGAAGTTCGGGCACCTTGACGCCCGCCGCTTTCAGTTCGCGCAGGCGGTGCGCTTCGGTGGCGACGGCTTTTTCGCCGCCGAGGTTGGGCACGGGTTTGAGTACGCCCAAACGCAGGGGTTTGGTAACCATGCCCAGCAGGGCGTAGCGCCACGCGGCATTGCGCCTGCCCGCCTTGCGTACCCAGACAACGAGGCCGTCTGAAAGGGTGTAGCGGGCGATGCCGCCTTTCTGCGCGGCGGCGAGGCGGGCGAGTTCGGTGGCGAAGTTGTTTTGTCCGGTGGCGGCTGTGTCGTTCATTCCGAATATATATATATAAGTTTGCAGGGGGATAAAAAAACCGAGCCGCGGCGCAGGTCGGTTTTCAGACGGCATTTTTATGCCAGGGTTTCGCGGATAATGCTTTTCACCGCTTCAGCATTGTTCGGCGCGGTCTGCACGCGCTGCGGCAGGTTTTCCAATCCTGCCAGCGCGGCGGGGCGCGGCACGGCCACATCGTCCACGGCTTCGCGGATGGTGTCTTCAAACTTGGCCGCCAGCGCGGTTTCGAGGCAGACGATAATTTCGCCGTTTTCGCGCACTTGGCGGGCGACTTTCACGCCGTCGGCGGTGTGCGGGTCGATGAGTTCGCCGTCTTGCTCATACACCTGTTTGATGGTGGCGAGGCGGTCGGCATGGGTGGATTTGCCGGAAACAAAACCGTATTTCTGCCGCACTTTGTCCAGCGCAAAATGTAGGTCAAAGCCTTTGCCCGCACCCACTTCTGCCCACAGCGTTTCGATTTCGCCCGCATCGCGCTCCATCAGGTCGAACACGAAACGCTCGAAGTTGGACGCTTTGGAAATGTCCATCGACGGGCTGGAGGTAACATGGGTTTGCGACGCGTTGCGCGGACGGTAGCGGCCGGTTTTGAAAAACTCGTCGAGCACGTCGTTTTCGTTGGTGGCGACAATCAGACGGCCTATCGGCAAGCCCATCTGTTTGGCGATGTGTCCGGCGCAGACGTTGCCGAAATTGCCGCTGGGTACGCAGAAGCTGACGGTTTCGCCGTTGTTTTGCGTGGCGTTGAAATAGCCGGCGAAGTAGTACACCACCTGCGCGACGATGCGCCCCCAGTTGATGGAATTGACCGTGCCGATGCGGTATTGCGCTTTAAACGCGGCATCGTTTTGCACGGCTTTAACGATGTCCTGACAGTCGTCAAACATACCCTCCACGGCGATATTGTGGATGTTTGCATCTTGCAGGCTGTACATTTGCGCGCGCTGGAACGCGCTCATTTTGCCCTCGGGCGAAAGCATAAACACATTGATGCCTTTTTTGCCACGCAGCGCGTATTCGGCGGCCGAGCCGGTGTCGCCGCTGGTTGCGCCCAGAATATTGAGCGTTTTGCCCTCTTTGTTTAACACGTATTCAAACGCGTTGCCGAGAAACTGCATCGCCATGTCTTTAAACGCCAGCGTCGGGCCGTTGGAGAGGGCTTGGATTTTGAGGCCGTCTGAAAGAGTGCGTACGGGCGTGATGGCTTGCGTGCCGAAAGTTGCTTCGGTGTAGGTGCGGCTGATGATGTCGCGCAAATCTTCGGCGGGGATGTCGGTGGCAAACAGGCCGATGATTTCAAAGGCCAGTTCGGCATAACTCAGGCCGCGCCATTTTTGCAGCGTGCCCGCGTCGATGTGCGGATAACGCTCGGGCAGCATCAGGCCGCCGTCGGGGGCGAGCCCCATCAGTAAAACTTCGCTGAACGCTTTGGGTGCGGTGTTGCCGCGCGTGCTGATGTATTTCATGTTCCGGCCTTTTTATTCGGATGGTTTGCGTACTGTGTTTTCAGACGGCCTCTTCGGATTGGCAGAGGCCGTCTGAAAAGGGGTTTAGCGGTAAATGCGTTTGAAGCAGGCGGTTACCGTTTTCGCGGTGATGTTCGCCACGGTTTGCGGCACGGTGTCGCGGTTGGTTGCCAGGCTCATCAGGTCGTTGGCCGAAAGCTGGTTGGGCGCTTCCTCGCTGGCACAGCTGCAGATTTTACGTTCCCACTCGGCCTGTTTGTCGGCGCTTATCGCCAGCGCGATGGCACGCCATTCTTTGCGCTGTTGCAGCTCGCTGACGCATTGGTTGTTGATCACGCTTTTCACCAGCGAACCGGCCAGGCCGCCCGCCGACTGCTGCGCGCCGCCGCCCATCAGGCTGCCCAGCGACAGATTGCCGCCGCCCGCGTCCGCACAGCCCGACAACAACATGGCAAGCGCCGCCAAATATGCAAATTTTTTCATCGCGTTTTCCTTTAATCCACGGTTTGTCAAAGCGCGCATTCTACCGCAAACCGCCCGCAGCATCACAGCCGCCCTGTTCAGACGGCCT
>CAMURX010000232.1 GCA_947097615.1 uncultured Neisseria sp.
GAAATGGGTGGCCGTCTGAAATGGGTGGCCGTCTGAAATGGGTGGCCGTCTGAAATGGGTGGCCGTCTGAAAAACCTGCTTCGCAGGTTTTTCAGACGGCCTTTTGCCGCAGGCGCACGGGCGGCGGCTCAAATATGGTGGATCACGAGTTTCTTGCCTTTGTAGTCGAGCACGTCGACGTCCATGTCGAACAGCTCGCGGATGTTGTCAGGGGTGAAGATTTTGTCGGGGGTGTCGGCCATGAAGACGGCGCCGTTTTTCATGGCGACGACGTAGTCGGCGTAGGCGGCGGCCTGGTTGATGTCGTGCAAAACGACGACGGTGGTGCGCTTGTGTTCGTCGGTGAGGCGGCGCAGCAGGCGCATGAGGGCGCGGGCGTGGTACATGTCGAGGTTGTTGAGCGGCTCGTCAAGCAGGACATAGTCGGTCTGCTGACAGAATACCATGGCGATCATGCCCCTTTGGCGCTGGCCGCCGGAGAGTTCGGTGAGGTAGCGGTCGGCGAAGTCGCGCAGTTGGAAGGCGTCGAGGGCGTTTTCGACGATGGCGCGGTCGTTTTCAGACGGCCTGCCCTGGTGGTAGGGGTAGCGGCCGAACATGAGCAGGTCGCGCACGCTGATGCGGCTGACGATGCTGTTGTCTTGGGTGAGGATGGAGAGGATTTTGGCCAGTTCGGCGGTGGGTGTGGCGGCGACGTCGTGGCCGCCGACGCTGATGCTGCCTTGTTTAAGCGGCTGCAGGCGGGCGGCGAAGGACAGGAGGGTGGATTTGCCCGCGCCGTTGGGGCCGATCAGGGCGGTGATGCCGCCTTGCGGGATGTCGAGGCTGATGTCGCGGAGGATGGGGCGGCCGCCTATGCTGTGGCCGACGTTGCGGATTTGTATCATGGTGGTTTTTTCGGGTCGGGTTGTTGGGGAGGCCGTCTGAACACTTTCAGACGGCCTTTCGGCGGCAGGCCGTTGGAAAGCCTATTTTTTCTTTTTCAGCACCAGCCAGAGGAAGACGAGGCCGCCGGCAAATTCGATAACGACGCTCAGCACAGCTTTCATGCCGAGCAGGTGTTCGAATACGGTTTGGCCGCCGACGAGCAGCACGGCGGCGGTGAGGAAGACCATGGGCAGGCGCAGGCTGTGGCGGATGTGCGGGCTGAAGCGGTCGGCCAGGGCGGCGACGAGCAGGCCGAAGAAGCTCACCGGGCCGACGATGGCGGTGGCGGTGGCGGTGAGGGTGGCGATCCACAGCAGTATCCATAAGGTGTTGCGCGTGTAGTTGATGCCGAGGTTGACGGCCTGGTCGCGGCCGAGCAGGTACACGTCGAGGCGGTGGCGTTCGCGCCAGATGAAGACGGCGCTGACGGCCATGATGACGAAGCCGGCGGCAAGCAGCTTGGTGTTGATGGTGTTGAAGTTGGCGAAGCTGTTGCTGAGGGCGGCGGTGAATTCTTCGGGGTCGAGCAGGCGTTTGAGCAGCGCCGAAAGGCTGCGGAAGAAAACGCCGAAAATCACGCCGATCAGTATCATCCGCGCCAGGTCGCGGCCGCCCTGCCGCAGCAGGACGTTAAACAGGAGCAGCGAGCCGCCCATCATCGCCGCCAGTTCCAGCGCGAATTTGCCGCCGACGGGCAGGGCGGTGTAGCCGACGCCGCCGAGCAGCACCACCAGCAGGGTTTGCAGGAAGATGTAGAGCGAGTCGAAGCCGAGGATGGCGGGGGTGAGGATGGGGTTGTTGGTGAGGGTTTGGAACAGCAGGGTGGAGACGCCGACGGCGTAGGCGGCCAGAAGCAGCCCGGCCAGCGTCGTGCCGCGCCGCTGCAACACGAAATCCCAGCTGCCGTGGACGTTGAGGGTGAGAAACAGGGCGCAAGAGGCGATGAGCAGAATCAGGGCAATCCACAGCGGCCTACGGGCGGCGGACGGATTTTCACACGGCATGGGCGGGTTTCCTCATCAGAAGATAGAGAAACAGCACGGTGCCGAGCACGCCGAAAACGGTGGACACCGGAATCTCGAAGGGGTAGCGCACGGTGCGGCTGACGATGTCGCACAGCAGCACCATGCCCGCGCCGATCAGGGCGACGGCAGGCAGGCTGCGGCGCAGGCGGTCGCCCATCAGGCGGCTGACGATATTGGGCACGACGAGGCCGATAAACGGGATGTTGCCCACCGTCACCACCACCAGCGAAGTAATCAGCGCGACAATAATCAAGCCCGCCCACAACACCGCCGTGCGGTTCAGGCCGAGGTTGACGCTCACCGCCTCGCCCAGTCCGGCGATGGTGAGCTGGTCGGCAATCACATAGGCCAGCGCGGCGACGATGCCGCCCAGCCACAAGAGTTCGTAACGCCCCTGCAAAATCCCCGAAAAATCGCCCGCCTGCCACACATCGAGCATCTGCATCATCTCGTTTTCATAGGCGACAAACAGCGTCAGCGATTCGATTACGCCGCCGAAAATAATCCCCACCAAAGGCACCATCAGCTGCGCCGTCGGCGGCAGGCGCGAAATCAGCGCCATAAACAGCAGCATGCCCGCCATTGCCGCAGCGGCGGCTGACGACATTTTCAGCATCACGCCCGCCGCCGGATAAACCAGCGTCAGCAGCACCAGCGCCAAGGCCGCACTCTGGCTCGCGCCCACCATCGACGGCTCGACGAAACGGTTGCGCATCAGAATCTGCATAATCATGCCCGCCACCGCCAGCGACGCACCGCTCAACACCACGGCAAAGGTGCGCGGCAGGCGGCTCACCACCATCAGACGCAGGCTGTCGGAAGGCGCAAACACCTGCGTCCAACTGAATTCGGCCACGCCGATAGACAGGCTGAGGCCGGAGAGCAGCAGCAGGGCGGCAAAAGCGGCCGCATAAAGGGAAAAGGGATTTTTTATCATCGTATCAAAGGGATTGATGGGTTTTCAGACGGCCTCACGCCAAGGCCGCGTCCACGGCAGCGAGCGCGTGGATGGCGGTGCTGTCGAACACAGGCAGCGGGCTGCTTTCTTCGTTTGCGATCAGGCAGATTTCGGTGCAGCCGAGTATCACACCCTGTGCGCCCGCGTCTTTCAGACGGCCTATCGCGTTGCGGAAATACGCCGCCG
>CAMURX010000233.1 GCA_947097615.1 uncultured Neisseria sp.
AGTCGCGCAGGCGTTTGAGGGTGGCGAGCAGGCGGTCGTTGTCGCGCTGGTGCAGCCCGATGCTGGGCTCGTCGAGCACATACATTACGCCCGTCAAACCGCTGCCGATTTGGCTGGCAAGGCGGATACGCTGCGCTTCGCCGCCAGAGAGGGTTTCCGCGCTGCGCGACAGGTTGAGATAGTCCAACCCGACGTTAATCAGAAAGCCGAGCCGTTCGGTGATTTCTTTGAGGATTTTTTCGGCGATTTGTTTTTTGTTGCCGTCCAAATCCAGCGTTTCAAAGAATTGGTGGGTTTTGGTCAGCGGCCAGGCGGAGACTTCGTGTAAAGGTTCGCCGCTGACGTAAACGTAGCGCGCTTCTTTGCGCAAACGTGCGCCGCCGCAGCTCGGGCAGGCGCGGTGGTTTTGGTATTCGCGCAGTTTTTCGCGCACGGTTTCGCTGTCGGTTTCGCGGTAGCGGCGTTCGAGATTGGGAATGATGCCTTCGAAGGCGTGGCTGCGGTTGAAGGTGGTGCCGCGTTCGGACAGGTAAGTGAAATCAATCACTTCTTTGCCCGAGCCGTGCAGCACGACTTTTTTCACTTTTTCAGGCAGCGTTTCCCAAGCAGCCTGCACGTCGAAACCGTAATGCCGCGCCAGCGACTGAATCATTTGGAAATAGAACTGGTTGCGCTTGTCCCAGCCGTCAATCGCCCCCGTTGCCAGCGACAATTCGGGATGGGCGACCACTTTTTCGGGGTCGAAGAAATTGGTGTTGCCCAAGCCGTCGCAAGTCGGACAGGACCCCATCGGGTTGTTGAACGAAAAGAGGCGCGGCTCTAATTCAGGCAGACTGTACGAGCACACGGGGCAGGCAAACCGCGCGGAAAACCAATGTTCTTCACCGCTGTCCATCTCCATCGCCAGCGCGCGCTCGTTGCCGTGGCGCAGCGCGGTTTCAAAACTTTCCGCCAGCCGCTGCTTGATGTCCGCCTTCACTTTCACGCGGTCGATGACCACGTCGATATTGTGCTTGATGTTTTTTTCCAGCTTCGGCACTTCGTCCAACTGATAGACTTCGCCGTCCACGCGCACCCGCGCAAAACCCTGCGCCTGCAAGTCGGCAAAGAAATCGACAAACTCGCCCTTACGCTCGCGCACCGCCGGCGCCAGAATCATCACGCGCGTGTCTTCCGGCAGCTTCAACACGGCATCGACCATCTGCGACACGGTTTGGCTCGATAGCGGCAGATTGTGTTCGGGGCAATACGGCGTGCCGACGCGGGCGTACAAAAGGCGCAAGTAATCATGGATTTCCGTTACCGTGCCGACGGTGGAACGCGGATTGTGGCTGGTGGATTTCTGCTCGATGGAAATCGCGGGCGACAGGCCTTCGATCAAATCGACATCGGGTTTGTCCATCATCTGCAAAAACTGCCGCGCATAGGCGGACAGGCTCTCGACATAACGCCGCTGCCCTTCGGCATACAGCGTGTCAAACGCCAGCGACGACTTGCCGCTGCCCGACAGCCCCGTGACCACCACCAGCTTGTGGCGCGGAATGTCCAAATCGACGTTTTTCAAATTATGCGTGCGCGCGCCGCGGATGCGGATGGTGTCGTTGTCGTGATGGTTTTTGCACATGGTGAGGCCGTCTGAAAAGTGAAAAGAAACCGCGCATTCTAGCACTTTTTGTCTGCGCGTCCTGGTTTGGCAAACGGAAAAGGCCGTCTGAAAGCGCGTTCCAACAAAGCGGAAACACGCTTTCAGACGGCCTTTGTTCAGACGGCCTTTTGTTCCTTCGGCGGCTTATTCCGTCGAAGGCGTGCGCACATAATGCACGAAAGCATAGCGCAGGCCGTTGGCTGAGACGTGTTCCGTGCGCTCCGCCTCATGCCACAGCGCGGGATCGATGTTGGGGAAAAACGCGTCGCCCGCCGCTTCCAGCGCGATTTCGGTGATACGCAAATCGGTGGCCTGCGCCATCGCCTGCGCGTAAATCTCGCCGCCGCCCATCACGATGATTTCTTCTTCACCGGCGCACAAAGCGAACGCGGCAGCGAGCGAAGCGGCGGTTTCCGCGCCTTCGGCGGCAAAATCCGTCTGCCGCGTGACAACGATATTGCGCCGCCCGGGCAGCGGCTTTTTCGGCAGCGACTGCCAGGTTTTGCGCCCCATCACCACGGGCTTGCCCAGCGTGTAGGCTTTGAAAAAGGCGAAGTCCTCGGGCAGGTGCCAGGGCATTTTGTTGTCCGCACCGATCACGCCGTTGGCGGCGCGGGCGGCAATCAGGGTGATTTTCGGCATGGCGTTTGTTCCGTATGTGTTTCAGACGGCCGCCATTATACCGCCGCTGCTGGCGCGCCGTTTTCAGACGGCCTTTCGGGTATAATCCGCCCGTTTCGGCAGCTGTAACTTGTTTGCTGCCGCTATATTTTTTAAAGGCGGTAAGGCCGTCTGAAAACAGGAACGGAAAACCATGAAGCAGAAAATCATCGATCAGGCGCGGCTGAACGGCGCGCAGGTCACCGCTCTGCGCGAGCAGGTGCTCGACATCGTGCTGGAACAGGAAGGCGTTATCAAAGCCTATCAGGTGCTCTCGGCCATGCAAAAGACCAGCAGCAGCCCCGTCGCCCCGCCCACAGCCTACCGCGCCCTCGATTTTTGGGTGGAACAGGGCGCTTTGCACAAAATCGCGGCGGTAAACGGCTATGTGCTGTGCAGCCACGCCCGCCACAACTGCCGCGAACACGGCCACGAGGAACACAGCGGCCACAGCCACAGCGCCTTTATTCTGGTCTGCACCGAATGCGGCGCGGTCGACGAACAAACGCTCAGCAGCCAATGGGCGGATTTGCAGCAGGCGCTGGGCAACAGCGGCTTCGAGCTGACGGAAAAACATGTGGTACTGACAGGAGTGTGCGCGCAATGCCGTTGAAAAAAACCAAAGTCCATCTGATTTCCGGCTTTTTGGGCACAGGCAAAACCACCGCCCTCAAAAGCCTGATGGCGCAGAAAAATCCCGACGAAAAATGGGTGATACTGGTCAACGAGTTCGGCGAAATCGGCATCGACGGCGCGGTTTTGAGCGACGAGGGCATCCCCGTGG
>CAMURX010000234.1 GCA_947097615.1 uncultured Neisseria sp.
ATTGCCGACAAAGTGGGCGCGTATTTGTTCGTCGATATGGCGCACTACGCCGGCCTGATTGCGGCGGGCGAGTATCCCAGCCCCGTGCCGCACGCCGATTTTGTCACCACCACCACCCACAAAACCCTGCGCGGCCCGCGCGGCGGCGTGATTCTCTGCCGCGACACCACGCATGAAAAAGCCCTCAACTCGGCTATTTTCCCCAGCCTGCAAGGCGGCCCGCTGATGCACGTGATTGCCGCCAAAGCCGTGGCCTTTAAAGAAGCGCTGCAACCTGAGTTCAAAACCTACGCCAAGCAGGTGAAAGCCAACGCCCAGGCGATGGCCGAAGAGCTGGTCAAACGCGGCCTGCGCATCGTAACCGGCCGCACCGAAAGCCATTTGTTCCTCGTTGATCTGCGCCCGAAAAACATCACCGGCAAAGCCGCCGAAGAAGCCCTGGGCAAGGCGCATATCACAATTAACAAAAACGCCATCCCCAACGACCCGGAAAAACCGTTTGTAACCAGCGGCATCCGCGTCGGCACTTCGGCGATTACCACGCGCGGCTTCGATGAAGCCGATGCCCGCAAACTCGCCAATCTGGTGGCCGACGTGCTGGACAATCCCAACGACGAAGCCAATCTCGCGCACGTGGCCGAACAGGTCAAAGCGCTGTGCGATAAAAATCCGGTGTACGGCGCGTAAACCGCCACGCATCTTCGGATTGTTATTCGGCTAAGGAAACAACAATGAGTTACGACTTGATGGTATTCGACCCCGCCGCCGCCCCGCGCGAACGCGAGGAGTTTATGCAATGGTATGACGCGCAAACAGAATGGGCGGAAGATCACGAGTACGACGATCCCGCCGTTACCACGCCCGCCTTGCGCGCTTGGTTTTTGGAAATGATCGAAACCTTCCCCGCCATGAACGGCCCTTATGGCGGCGACGAAGACGATGACGACTATTTCGACAATCCCCGCGTCAGCGACTACTGTATCGGAAAATCGGTGATTTATACCGCCTTTGCCTGGTCGGTGGCCGACGAAGCCTATGAAACCGTGTGTACATTGGCCGCCAAACACGGCGTGGGCTTTTTCGATGTCAGCAGCGACGATGCAGAAATCCGTTTTCCCAACTAAACCTACCGCAGCGGATAAGCGCGAAAGGCCGTCTGAAACCCTTTTTCAGACGGCCTCAAACCTTGTCCCGCATCCTACTGAAGACAACCCATGGCCAAACCGCAAGACGCCTTTTCCCGCCTGATAAACGCCCTGAAAGTGCTGCCCAACGTCGGCCCCAAATCCGCCCAGCGCATCGCCTACCACCTCTTGCAACACGACCGCACAGGCGCGGCGGAACTCGCCCGCACCCTCGACAACGCCCTGCTGCAAGTCCGCCACTGCGCCCGCTGCAACACATTTTGCGAAGGCGAAACCTGCGATATCTGCGCCGATCCCGAGCGCGACGGACGGCGGCTGATGATCGTCCACATGCCCGCCGACGTCTCCGGTATGGAAGCCGCCCGCTGCCACGACGGCCTCTATTTCGTGTTGATGGGACAGGTCAGCCCGGCGCAGGGTATGGATTTGAACCATATCGCCATCGACAAACTGGTGACGCGCCTGCAAGAAAGCGAGGTGGAGGAAATCATCATCGCCACCAACTTCACCGCCGAAGGCGACGCTACCGCCTATGTTCTGGCCGAGCTGCTGAAAAACCTGCCCTACAAAATCAGCCGCCTCTCGCGCGGCATGCCGCTGGGCGCGGAGCTGGAATACATCGACGCGGGCACGCTGGCGCAGGCCGTGTACGAGCGCAAACTGTTGAAAGAGTAAGCGACCCGCCCTGCTGCAGCACAAAGGCCGTCTGAAAACCCGCAACGGGTTTTTCAGACGGCCTTTCGGTTTGAACTAAACAAGCGCTTTACAGCACGGCCAGCGCGGCGTCGTAATCGGGTTCGTCGCCGATTTCGCCGACCAGTTGGACGTGCAGCACTTTGTCGGCTTCGTCGAGCACCACGACGGCGCGGGCGGTGAGGCCGCGCAACGGGCTGTCAGCAAGGACGACGCCGTAATCTTGCGCGAAGCTGCTGCGGAAGCTTGAGAGCGTCACGACTTTGTCCAAGCCTTCCGCACCGCAGAAGCGGGCTTGGGCAAAGGGCAAATCGGCGGAGATGCACAGTACGACGGCATTATCCAGCGAGGAAGCGCGTTGGTTGAACTGGCGCACCGATTGGGCGCACACGCCGGTGTCGACGCTGGGGAAAATGTTCAGCACTTTGCGCTTGCCGGCAAAATCGGCTGACGTTTTGTCGGACAAATCGGCAGCGGCCAGCGAGAATGCGGGCGCGGTTTGGCCGACGGCGGGCAGCGTGCCGTTGACTTGTACGGGGTTGCCGTGGAAGGTGACTTGGGACATGGTAAATCCTTTCTTTCGGTTGCGTACAAAACGGGCGGCAGCAGCCGCCCGCGTGAAGGATAGGACGTTTGACCCGCCCTGCCAAGAGGCCGTCTGAAAAGTACGCGGCGCTTTCAGACGGCCTCTTGGCCTTAGCGGATGATGCCGCGCGTGGAGGCGGCAAAGAAGCCTTTGAATACGGCCAGCTCGGGCCGGGTTTCGGCGCGCGCGAGGATGTCAGCTTTGGCTTCTTCAAACGGGATGCCGCGGTGGTAGACGGTTTTATACGCATCTTTGACGGCGGCAATCTGTTCGGCGCTAAAACCGTTGCGGCGCATGCCTTCGCTGTTGATGCCTGCCGGTTCGGCACGGTAGCCTGCGGCCATGAAGTAGGGCGGCACGTCTTTGTGCACGCCTGCGGCGAAGGCGGTCATGGCGTAGTCGCCGATGTGGCAGAACTGGAAAACCAGCGTATAACCGCCGAGAATGACGTAGTCGCCGATGGTAACGTGTCCGGCCAGGCTGGCGTTGTTGGCGAAGATGGTGTGGTTGCCGATGACG
This sequence comes from uncultured Neisseria sp., assembly GCA_947097615.1. Taxonomy (GTDB): domain Bacteria; phylum Pseudomonadota; class Gammaproteobacteria; order Burkholderiales; family Neisseriaceae; genus Neisseria. The sequence continues at coordinate 2,944 of CAMURX010000234.1, forward strand.
CAGTCGTGGGCGAGGTGGCAGTAGGCCATGATCCAGTTGTCGTCGCCGATGCGGGTTTCGCCGATGCCGGTTACGGTGCCGAGGTTGAAGGTGGTGAATTCGCGGATGGTGTTGCCGTTGCCGATAATCAGGCGGGT
>CAMURX010000235.1 GCA_947097615.1 uncultured Neisseria sp.
GGCAGCAAGGCTGATGTGGGTGTCGAGCTGCTCGGATCGGCGCATATAGGCGCTGAGCATTTCGGCGATGTTGCTGCCTTCGAGCGGTACGATGCCTTGCCAGGGTTCGCCTTCGTTGGGCTGGAGGGTGATGCCGAATACGGCGTTTTCGCCGAGCAGCTCAATCAGGCTGCGGCCGTCGTCTAAGTTGGCTTGTTCGTTCCAGCGGGCGGTGGCGCGGCAGCTGTGGTTGGAATCGGTTTCGGCCACGAGCATTTTGAGGTCGCCCTGCCCTTGGATTTGCAATATGAGTTTGCCGGGCAGCTTGAGGTTGCTGGAAAGCAGGACGCCGGCGGCCAGCAGCTCGCCCAGTGCGCTGCGGATGGCGGCGGGGTAGGGTTTGCGCTGTACGATGTGCTGCCACACGCTTTGCAGCTGCACATGCAGGCCGCGCACGGGTTGGTCGTCGAAAATAAAGCGGGTGCGCAGATTGGCGGATTGGGTGGTCATGATACTGTCCTTGTTGTTATCTTGTATTGGGCTGCTATATGGTTTCCAAGAGCGGATATTCAAGTTTCAGGTAGCCTGAAATCGGTTAAAATACCCGCCAACCCGTTATCAGGAAAAGCTCATGACCATCATCGTTACCGGCGCCGCCGGCTTTATCGGCAGCAACATCGTGCACGCGCTCAACCGGCGCGGCATCACCGACATCATCGCGGTGGACAACCTCAGCCATGCCGACAAATTCCGCAATCTGGTGCAGGCCGATATTGCGCACTATCTGGACAAACACGAATTTATCCGCCAAGTGCGCGCCCACCAAATCAACGGCGGCGACATCGAAGCCATCTTCCACCAAGGCGCCTGCTCCGACACCATGAACCACGACGGCGTGTACATGATGGACAACAACTACCAATACACGCTCGACCTGCTCGACTGGTGCCAAGACGACCGCATCCGCCTGATCCACGCCTCCTCCGCCGCCGTGTATGGCAAAGGCCAAACCTTCCGCGAACAGCGCGAATTGGAAGCCCCGCTCAATGTGTACGGCTATTCCAAATTCCTGTTCGACCAAGTATTGCGCCGCCGCATGGCGCGGCTGCACAATCAAGTGGTTGCCCTGCGCTATTTCAACGTATACGGCCGCCGCGAGCAGCACAAAGGCCGCATGGCCTCCGTGGCCTACCACCACTTCTACGAATACCGCGAGCACGGCCGCGTCACCCTGTTCGGCAGTTACGACGGCTACCCCGCCGGCGCGCAAAGCCGCGACTTCATCTGCGTGGAAGACGTAGTCAAAGTAAACCTCTTCTTCTACGACCATCCCGAAGTATCCGGCATTTTCAACTGCGGCACCGGCCGCAGCCAACCCTTCAACGACCTGGCCGCCGCCACCGTAAACGCCTGCCGCGCCCGCGAAGGCAAGCCCGAACTGCCGCTGGAAGAGCTGGTGGCACAAGGTTTGATTGTGTATAGCGAATTCCCCGACGCGCTCAAAGGCAAATACCAAAGCTTCACCCAGGCCGACATCAGCGCCCTGCGCGAGGCAGGCTACGCCGAAGAATTCGACGACGTGGCCACCGGCGTGCGCCGCTATGTGGATTGGTTGGCCGATCAGGATTAAGCGCCACACCGTAGCATTCTGATTTCAATCTACTATACTTAGTTGCAATTTATGTTTTCAGGTAGCCTTCCAACATGGAGGCTACCTGAAAACATAGCAGCACAAAGTTGCTGCCCAGCCCAAACCTTTCCGCCCTAATTTCCCCCTAATTCACGCCTGCTATACTGCCACCATCCCCCTCCCACCCCAAGCCAAACCGCCATGCGCATCCTCCTCATCGAAGACGACACCATGATTGCCGACGCCGTAGCCGGCAGCCTCAAAGACAGCGGCTACGCCGTCGATTGGATCAACAACGGTCGCACCGCCGTTACCGCCTTCGGCAGCCAAAGCTACGACCTCATCCTGCTCGACCTCGGCCTGCCCGGCCAAGACGGCCTCGACGTATTGCAGCAGCTGCGCGGCAGCGGCAACCCCACCCCCGTGCTCATCCTTACCGCCCGCGACGACCTGCACAGCCGCCTCTCCGGCCTCGACGGCGGCGCCGACGACTACATCGTCAAACCCTTCGACATGGCCGAATTGCAAGCCCGCATCCGCGCCGTCCTGCGCCGCCAACACCAACGCGCCAGCCCCCTGCTGAGCAACGGCTCCCTCACCCTCAACCCCGCCGCCCACCAAGTGGAAATCGCCGGCCAGAGCGAACCCGTTGCACTGAGCAACAAAGAATTCGCCATCCTCGAAGCCCTGCTCCAACGCCCCGGCACCATCCTTTCGCGCAGCAGCCTCGAAGACAAAATCTACGGCTGGGGCGAAGAAGTGGAAAGCAACGCCATCGACTACCTCATCCACGCCCTGCGCAAAAAAATCGGCAAAGAACACATTAAAAACATCCGCGGCGTCGGCTGGATGGTGCCTAAAGAGCCCCAGCCGGATTGAACTCATGCCGCTCATCACCGCCACCCCATAAGGCTACCTGAAATCCGGCAAGCGGATTAAAATCAGAACATTAAAAAACCTTAAACCTCCATGCGCCTCCCCATCCCCTTCCGCCACTCCATCCAGCTTCGCCTGGCCGCCGCGCTCAGTGCCGCCCTGCTGCTCGCCGCACTCCTGGCCGGCGGCTTTGCCTTTTACGACAGCTACCGCAGCACCAACAAACTGCAAGACGATCTCCTGCGCCAAATCGCCGCCCACATCGACCCCAGCAGTCTACCTGAAAACACCAAAAGCCAGCGCGACGCCCACATCCGCATCCAAACCCCCGCCGGCGACCGTGCTAGAGCCCACGATGACGATGACGACGATGATGACGACCACATCACCCTTCCCACGAACCTGCCCGAAGGCCTGCACACCTTCCAAGAGCCCGATAGTAATGACACCTACCGAGCCTACATCCGCCACACCCCCCAGGGGCCCGTTGCCGTGCTCCAAGAAAACGACTTCCGCGAAGACATGGCCGAACATGCCGCCTGGAACAGCGCCATGCCGCTCAGCCTGCTCGCCCC
>CAMURX010000236.1 GCA_947097615.1 uncultured Neisseria sp.
TGTCTTGGTGGGAATTTAGGGGATTTTGGGGGGATTTTGCAAAGGTCTCGGCCTGATGCGCTTGCGGCCGTCTGAAAGCGCGGTGAAAAGCAAAAGGCCGTCTGAAAACGGGAAAACGTGCTTTCAGACGGCCTTTTGCCGGCGGCCTTATTCGGGCTTTTTCGCCAGCATGGTGACGAATTTGAAGCGTATCGGGTTGCCCGCGTCGTCGGTGGCGTGCATGGCGCCGGGTTCTTCCTTGTATTCGACCAGCTCCCAGCCTGCATAATATTCGCGCAACTCGTTTTCGCGGAATTTGAAGGGAAAGGGCATGGGGCAGGGGTAGTCGGCGGTGTCCATCGCCGAGACGATGAGGTTGTAGCCGCCGCGCGCGGTGTGCTCCTGCATGTTGGCAATCACGGCGGGGACGCGGTCGGGGCGCAGGAACATGAATACGACGGTAGCGACGATAAAGTCGTAAGGCTCGCCGAGGGCGGCGGCGTTGATGTCGTAGCCTGCCGCCAGCACGGGCAGGTTTTCCTGTGCCGCCATGTCGGAGAGCGCGTAGAGCGGGTTGGGGTTTTGGTCGACGGCGGTGACGTCGAAGCCTTTGAGGGCGAGATACAGCGCGTTGCGCCCCTGGCCGCAGCCCAAGTCCAGCGCTTTGCCGGGCGGAACGTGCGCGGCGGCGGCTTTCACGGCGGAGTGGGTGGCGGTCATGCCGTATTTTTTGTGGAAATAGTCGGCCTTGTCGCAATGAAATTCGAGCTGCACCGACAAATCGTCGCCCAAAGGTTCGATTTTGTGCCACTGCTGCGGCTCGATGGTGTGCACGCCGCTTTCGGGGGTGATTTCGACGGCGGACAACACATTGTCCGCTTCGTCCAGTTCGTAGAATTTCAGACGGCCTGACAAGACGCGCAGTTTGCCCCATGTGCCTTCCTGCGTGTTGTGGCGGGCGAGGAAGGTGGGCGGTACGGTGTCGGCACTCCACACGGGCATTTGTTTGTAGCAGATGAGATCGTTGTTCATAGCGGGCTTTCGTGAGGTGGAAAGAAAGGCGGGATATTAATTTCTTCGGCGGCGGGGGACAAGAAAAGACCGCCTGAAAAGGTTTTCAGACGGCCTCTAATCTCTAACGTCGTGCGATGTCGGGCGTATCGACGCGCACGTCGGCATTTTGCGCTCGATGGCGCAGGGCGTGATCCATCAATACCAAAGCAAGCATGGCTTCGGCAATCGGCGCAGCACGCAGGCCGACGCAGGGGTCGTGGCGGCCGTGGGTGGCGATTTCCACCGCGTTGCCGTGGATGTCGATGCTGCGGCGCGGCGTGGCGATGGAGCTGGTGGGCTTGATGGCGATGTTGACGCGGATGTCCTGCCCCGTGCTGATGCCGCCTAGGATGCCGCCCGCATGGTTGGACAAAAATCCCTGCGGCGTCAGCTCGTCGCCGTGCACACTGCCGCGCTGCGCCACCGCGTCGAAGCCGTCGCCGATTTCCACGCCTTTCACGGCGTTGATGCCCATCATGGCGTGGGCGATGTCGGCATCGAGGCGGTCGAACACGGGTTCGCCCAAGCCCACGGGTACATTACGCGCTTCGATCCTCAATTTCGCGCCAACGGAATCCAGCGATTTGCGCACGCTGTCCATATAGCTTTCCAAATCGGCAATTTGCGATTGGTTGGCGGCGAAAAACGGGTTTTGCGCGATAAATTCGTAGCCTTCAAAGGCGATTTCTTTTTCGCCGACTTGGGTAACGTAGGCGGTGATGTGCGTGCCAAGCTGCTCGCGCAGCCATTTTTTCGCCACCGCGCCGGCGGCCACGCGCGCAGCGGTTTCGCGGGCGGAGGAGCGGCCGCCGCCGCGATAGTCGCGGATGCCGTATTTGTGCCAATAGGTGTAATCGGCGTGGCCGGGGCGGAACTGTTCGGCGATGTTGCCGTAGTCTTTGCTGCGCTGGTCGGTGTTGCGGATAAGCAGCATGATGGGCGTGCCGGTGGTTTTTCCCTCGAACACGCCCGAGACGATTTCCACTTGGTCGGCTTCGCGCCGCTGGGTAACGTGGCGGCTGGTGCCGGGTTTGCGCCGGTCGAGGTCGGCCTGGATGTCGGCTTCGCTCAATGCAAGATTGGGCGGGCAGCCGTCGATGATGCAGCCCAAGCCCGCGCCGTGGCTTTCGCCGAAAGTGGTTACGGTGAAGAATTGTCCGAAAGTGTTGCCTGCCATGTTTTGCTCCTGTGCGGCGGGGTGCGTCAACGCCAAATTGGCGGATTCTAGCACGGCAGCCGTCTGAAAACAGAGATTGGAAAAATGGACATTGCGGATCAGATCAAGACAAATGACAAAAACAAATCAAAATTGACAAAAAAAAAAAAAAAATGATAATTCTGGCAAATTATAAATATATGGAAGATACTCAAAGCACCATGTCTATATTCCTTAATTTTGATATTGCACCTGAAACTTTCAGGCAAGAATATCTATACCAAAAACCAAAGTTGTTTAAGAATGCAGTAATAAACCTTGAAGCCGTATCATGGGATGAGATCAACGGGCTTTACCAACGTGCCAATCCTGCTGCTCCATTGTTTCATTTGCGCAAAAAAGGCGTGATTGTTCCCAAAGAAGAATATGTCGAAATATTTGATGACTTGGGAAATATCCGCCACCGTTTTATCAAACCCGTTATCTATGAACACATGCGTAACGGTGCGTCACTGATTTATAATCATATTAACAACGAACCGTTTTCAGACGGCATCGCCCGGCAAATCGGCGCATTAGCGCAGGCGCATACCGTAACCAGTGCCTATCTTTGCTTCGGTAGCGACGAATCCTACAAAAACCATTGGGATACGCGCGACGTATATGCCGTTCAGCTTGTCGGTAAAAAACGCTGGTATCTTTCCGCCCCTAATTTCCCACAGCCGCTGTATATGCAGCAAACCAAAGATTTGAATGTTACAGAACCCGATACTGTTGATTACGACATTGTGCTTGAAGCGGGCGATGTGCTCTACATTCCGCGCGGCTGGTGGCACAATCCGATACCGATGGGTTGCGAATCT
>CAMURX010000237.1 GCA_947097615.1 uncultured Neisseria sp.
CCCGCATCATCTCCAGCTACACCGACGCCATCATCCAACGCCACCCCAAAGACGGTGCCGCGCGCGTGTCCGCCGAGTTTTCCAAAGTCCCCGTCATCAACGCCGGCGACGGCACCAACCAACACCCCAGCCAAACCCTGCTCGACCTCGTGACCATCTACGAAACCCAAGGCCGTCTGAACAAGCTCAAAATCGCCATGGCGGGCGACCTCAAATACGGTCGCACCGTCCACTCCCTCTGCCAAGCCCTCAAACGCTGGGACTGCGAATTCGCCTTCGTCTCCCCGCCCAGCCTCGCCATGCCCGAATACATCACCGAAGAACTCGAAGCCGCAGGCTGCCGTTACCAAATCCTGCCCGACCTCGAAGCCGCCGTCGAATGGGCGGACATCCTGTACATGACCCGCGTCCAGCGCGAACGCTTCGACGAACAAGAGTTCGCCAAAATCCAAGGCAAATTCAACCTCGATGCCGCCATGCTCGCCCGCGCCAAACCCAATCTGCGCGTTTTGCACCCCCTGCCGCGCGTCGACGAAATCCACCCCGACGTCGATGCCACGCCGCACGCCTACTATTTCGAGCAGGCGACCAACGGCGTTTACGCCCGCATGGCGATTTTGTCGCTGGTGTTGAACGAAGAAGTGTAAGGAAAAAACATGGAAAACAAAAAACTCAGCGTCGAAGCCATCGAAAACGGCACCGTCATCGACCACATCCCCGCCGGGCTGGGCCTGGCCATCCTGCGCCAGTTCAAACTGCTGCATTACGGCAGCGCCGTAACCGTCGGCTTCAACCTGCCGAGCAAAACCCAAGGCAGCAAAGACATCATCAAAATTTCCGGCGTGGCGTTCGACGATGAAGCCGCCAACCGGCTGGCGTTGTTCGCGCCCGAAGCCACCGTCAATACCATCGCCGATTTCAAAGTGGTGGCCAAACGCCGCCTAACCCTGCCCGACGAAATCGCCGAAGTGTTCCGCTGCCCCAATGCCAACTGCGCCAGCCACGGCGAACCTGTGAAAAGCCGTTTTTCCATCCGCGGCCAAGGCAGCCAGACCAAGCTCAAATGCCATTACTGCGAAAAAACCTTCCCGCGCGAATTCGTATTGGATGCCTGATGCGGATAGGCCGTCTGAAAAACAGGTTCCGACATTGCCGAAGCCCGTTTCAGACGGCCTTTCCAAATCGGGCATATCCTTTATAATCCGCCGCTTTCCCATTCAAAAGGCCGTCTGAAATGACCCAAAACGCAAACAACCTCTGCTGGCTCGACATGGAAATGACCGGGCTTGACCCCGAACGCGAACGCATCATCGAAGTCGCCATGATTATCACCGACCCCGATTTGAACGTCTTGGCGCAGTCCGAAGTTTATGTCGTCCACCAAAGCGACGAACTGCTCGACGGCATGGACGAATGGAACACCGCCACCCACGGCCGCACGGGGCTGACCCAACGCGTGCGCGAATCGCAACTCACCGAAGCCGAAGTGGAACAAAAACTGCTGGACTTTATCGCGCAATGGATTCCCGAAAAAGCCACGCCGATGTGCGGCAATTCCATCCATCAAGACCGCCGCTTTATGGTCAAATATATGCCGCGCCTCGAAGCGTATTTCCACTACCGCAATCTGGACGTGTCCACCCTGAAAGAACTCGCCAAACGTTGGAATCCGCCCGTTGCCAAAGGCGTGGTGAAACGCGGTTCGCATCAGGCTTTGGACGATATTCTCGAAAGCATCGAGGAAATGCGTTACTACCGCGAAAACTTCTTGAAACTGCCCGAGGCCGTCTGAAAGCACGGAACGGCAGATTGGGCGGAAATACCCGGCCTGCCGCCGAATCGTCATTCCCGCACAGGCGGGAATCCAGCCTTCGAAATTTCGGCAGTCTTCAGACAAATCACTGCAGTTTGCGGTTTTTCCCGGATTCCCGCCTGCGCGGGAATGACGCAGGTAATCTGTTTTTCACCAATCCTTTTTCAGACGGCCTCCGACCATCATGCCCTACCGATACCGCCAATCCCTGCCCGATACGCCGCTGGACATCGTCGGCGACGTTCACGGTGAATTTGACGCTTTCCAATCGCTGCTGCACTGGCTCGGCTACCGCGACGACGGTTTCCATCCGCGCGGGCGGCGGCTGGTGTTCGTCGGCGATTTGTGCGACCGCGGCCCCGACAGCCCCGCAATGCTGGCGTGGTTCAAACAGGCTTACGAACGCGGATGGGCATGGATGGTTTTGGGCAATCACGAATTGAACATTCTTGCCGACGACCCGAAAGACGGCTCCGGCTGGTTTTTCGATGTCCGCGCCGAAAAAGACGCCCATTACGCGCCGTGGCATTGTGTGGAAGAGAAAGAGAAAACCGAATTGCGCGCATGGCTGGCCGAACAGCCGCTGCTGCTGGAGCGCGAAGACCTGCGCATCGTCCACGCCGCCTGGCTGCCGCCGCAAATCGAACGCCTCGAAGAAGCAAAGGGCGAAAGCCTGACCGCGCAATACCGCCGTTTCGATGCCGAGTTGAAACACCGCCTTCAGTCGGCCTCTTGGTATCCCGACTACCGCTACGAACAGGCGCATTACGCCCCGCAGGCGGAAAATCCCGACCATGCGCCGCCGCCCATGCCCGCCACCGCGCAATACGAACTCGAACGCAGCCGCCTGCATCCGATACGCGCCCTCACCAGCGGCGTGGAGCGTTTGGCGGACAAGCCGTTTTACGCCGGCGGACGTTGGCGCGGCACGACGCGTTGCGCGTGGTGGGACGACTACCGCGACGATAAGCCCGTCGTTATCGGCCATTATTGGCGCAGTTGGCAGCCGTCTCCCGCCGCCGTTGCCGCCGAACGGCTGTTGCTGCCGCTGCAGCCGGATGTGTGGCACGGAGCGCGGCGCAACGTGTTCTGCGTCGATTTCTCCATCGGCGCGAGCTGGCGGGCAAGGAAATTCCCGCAGAAATACCGTCCCGAACAGTTCAGGCTGGCGGCGTTGCGCTGGCCGGAGAAGGTGCTGGTGTTTGAGAA
>CAMURX010000238.1 GCA_947097615.1 uncultured Neisseria sp.
ATCTGGTCATATCTGTATGATACTGTGAAAAATTGAATGTCAACAGACCCTAGGGCGTCGTTTGTCTGCGTCTATTCCGTGCGTACAATTGCGGCCGTCTGAAACGATAGTGAATCAAAATGAAAAAGATACAAGGTAGCAAGCCGCAGACAGTACAGGTAGTATGACAAGGCGTAGCAACGCCGTAGATTTTTTATTTTGATTCACTAATTTGTGTAAAGAAGGGTTATGGACAATCTGATTGCATTCAATAAGCCCTGCGGCGTGATCTGCCAGTTTTCCGCGCACGAAAAACACCGCAGTTTGAAAGACTTTATCGACGCGCCCGGCTTTTATCCGGCGGGGCGGCTGGATACCGACAGCGAGGGGCTGCTGCTGCTCACCAACGACGGCCGTTTGCAGGCGCGGATTGCCGAGCCGAGGTTCAAGCTGGAGAAAACCTATTGGGCGCAGCTCGAAGGCAGCGCGGATGCGGACAAACTGGCCGCGTTTTCCCGACCGATGGATTTGGGGGATTTTACGGCGCGTCCGGCGAAAGTCCGTTTGTTGGACGCGGCGGAAACAGACGGGCTGTGGCCGCGCGTGCCGCCGGTGCGGGTGCGCAAAACGGTGCCGGATTTTTGGCTGGAAATTCGTATTTCAGAGGGGAAAAACCGGCAGGTGCGGCGGATGGCGGCGAAGGCGGGCTATCCCTGTTTGCGACTGGTGCGGGTGGCGGCAGGCCGTCTGAATCTGTTTGACTGTGGCTTGGCTTCGGGCGAATGGCGGTTTGCGCCGCATCTGCCGTGAGCGTCTGCAAACAGAAGCAGCACACGGACAAAGGCCGTCTGAAAATGGGTTTTCAGACGGCCTTTGCCCTGTGAACGCAACGTAATCTAAAAGGATGAAAGATTAACGCTGCCGGGCTTTGAAACGGGGGTTGCTCTTGCAGATAACGTAGACCTTGCCTCTGCGGCGGACGATCTGGCAATCGCGGTGGCGGGCTTTCGCCGTTTTCAGGGAGGATAAAACCTGCATTATTTGTCCTTTCTTAAAGCTTCCATCATGCCTTGGAAGCGTTGCTGGAATTTGCTGGCGCGGCCTTCGCTGCTGTATTCGCGGCGTTTGCCGGTGTAGACGGGGTGGGAGGCGGAGGAGGTGTCGAGCATAAAGACGGGATATTCGACGCCGTCGTGCCACGCCATGGTTTTGCCGTGCGTGTTGGCGCACGAGCGGATGAGCCAGCCTTCATTCGCGCCGCTGTCGAAAAAGAGCACAGTGCGGTAGTTGTCGGGATGGATGCCTGCTTTCATCGGATAATGCTCCTTGTTTGTTATGTCGTAACATAATAAATCGTAGACGAACTTGTGGCAAGTATCTTTACGTTTTTGTTTTTGCAAACGGAATGCGGCGGTTTTTTGTTATCTGCCGAACAGGGTAGGGTGGAAAAGGCCGTCTGAAAGCCGGAAAGCGGTTTTCAGACGGCCTTTGTGCGGCAGCATCTCTTAGTTTTTCTGCTCCGCTGCGTCGTCCAGCGATTTGAGCCATTCGAGTTTTTCGCCGATTTTGATTTCCAGCCCGCGCGGTACGGGTTGATAGAAATCGGGTTCGGCGAGGCCGTCGGGCATATAGCTTTCGCCGGCGGCGTAGGCGTGCGGTTCGTCGTGGGCGTAGCGGTATTCGCGGCCGTAGCCGAGTTCTTTCATCAGTTTGGTGGGCGCGTTGCGCAGGTGTACGGGCACTTCGTCGCTGGCGTTTTCTTTGACAAAACGGCGCATTTGCTTGTAGGCCGTATAGCCTGCGTTGGATTTGGCGGCGGCGGCCAGATACAGCACGGCCTGCGCCAAAGCCAACTCGCCCTCGGGCGAGCCGAGCCGCTCGTAGGTGGCGGCAGCATCGTTGGCAAGCTGCATGGCGCGGGGGTCGGCCAGGCCGATGTCTTCCCAAGCCATGCGTACGATGCGGCGGGCGAGATAGCGCGGGTCGGCGCCGCCGTCGAGCATGCGGCAAAACCAATACAGCGCGGCGTTGGGGTGCGAACCGCGCACGGATTTGTGCAGGGCGGAGATTTGGTTGTAGAAACTTTCGCCGCCTTTGTCGAAGCGGCGGATTTGCGCGCCCAAACTGTCGGCGAGAAAGGCGGCATCAAGCGTATTCAGACGGCGTGTGGCGGCGGTGCGTAAGAGTTGTTCCAATAAATTCAACAATCTGCGCGCGTCGCCGTCGGCGGTGTTGATGAGCAGTTCCTGCGCGTCGGCCTCGATGGCAAAGCCCTGATATTCGGGCAGGGCGAGCACTTTGGCGGCGAGCTTGGCCAGATCGTCGGGCGAGAGCGCCTGCAACACATAAACCTGCGCGCGGCTGAGCAGGGCGGGGTTGACCTCGAAAGAGGGGTTTTCGGTGGTGGCGCCGATAAAGGTTAATAGGCCGCTTTCAACATAGGGCAAAAACGCGTCCTGCTGGGCTTTGTTGAAACGGTGTACCTCATCGACAAACAAAATCGTCGCGCGCCCCTGTTGCAGCGCGATTTCGGCTTTTTCCACCGCTTCGCGGATATCTTTCACGCCGGAAAATACGGCTGACACGGGCAGAAACTGGGCATTGAAATTCTGCGCCAAAATCCGCGCCAGCGTGGTTTTGCCCACGCCTGGCGGCCCCCAAAGCAGCATGGAATGCGGTTTGCCGCCCTCCACCGCCACACGCAGCGGTTTGCCCTCGCCAATCAGATGCTGCTGGCCGATCACGTCGTCCAACACGCGCGGGCGCAGGCGTTCGGCAAGCGGGGCTTCGGGTTCTCGGGCGAATAAATCGGACATGGCTGGGCTTTCTTATCAATATGGCGGGATGGATTTCGGTCTTGCCGAAGCGGGGTTTTCACTTCGTTGAAGTTTCGCTTTCAGACGGCCTCAGAGCGGGAAGGTTCGGGTTTGCACGGCAAAGCCAACCCTAGGGCGTATTGACATTCAACATTTTGGCAGCTTTTGCGTCCTAAAACGGCATCTGCTGCGTTA
>CAMURX010000239.1 GCA_947097615.1 uncultured Neisseria sp.
CCTCTCCAGCCTCACCCTGCCGCACGGCATGGTGCGCGTGCTGCTGACCGAGCAGCTTTACCGCGCGGTGTCGATTCTTAACCACCATCCGTATCACCGCGAATAGGCGGGAAAACGTCAAAGGCCGTCTGAAACCGGGTTGTTTTTTCAGACGGCCTTTCTGCCAATGGCAACAATCTGCCGGGAATGTGAGTCAATTTACACCCTGCGCCTGCCGTTTCTGCGGCATTTGGATTTTATTGCACTGCCGATTATGTGCCGCAGGCGGATGGTTTCGCGCTGCCGTTATGCGCGTTGGCTCAAGGGTTTTCCGGTTCGGCTTTCGGCGTTTCTTGCGGTGCGGTTTGCCGGCCGCCTTCAGTGTCTGCGTTGTGCTCAAGGGCTTGGCCGCTTGGGTTGCCGCTGTCGTTTCCGGTCGCGGCTGCGGCGGCCGATGGGCCGTGCAGGGCGGAATGGGCGGGTTCGAGCAGGGCGGCGGTGGCGGAAAGCTGCTGCCACAGCAGGCTGTTTTGTTCGCGGCCGTCGTGCGGGTGCAGCTGTTCCAGTTCGGCCTGTACGTCGGCGAGACGGGTTTGGAAGTCGGTTTTGCCCAGTTCCGGCACGGCTTCGAGCAGGTCGCAGAGGCGGTAGGCGGCGGGGAAGTATTGCTGCAGGAAGGGTTGGTGTTCGTCGTCGCGGCGGATGGTGGAGCGGTATGCGCCGAGGGCGGAGATGTAGCCGATGAGGGAATAGTTGATTTTCAGCAGTTGGAAGCCGTCTGAAAGGCGGCTGCCGTATTTGGACGGTTCGGCCGACATGTCGGACAGTGTGCTGGAGAGGGCGGCGGCGCGTTCGTGGCTCAGGCGGCGCGCGCTGCGGTAGGCGACGTCTTCGCCGCCGCCGCTTTTCAGGCTGTCGAGGATGCCGCGCAGGTAGCCCGCGTCGGCGGCGATGGCGGCCGCGCCGGTTTTGCCCAGTTGCAGGTAGTGCCAGTCGGGCCAGATGTAGGACACGGCCGCCCAGGCGAGCAGGCAGCCGACGACGGTGTCGGCCATGCGCATCGGCAGGGCTTGGGCGATGTCGAAGCCGGCGATGGAAAAGCCGGTGAGGGCTTGGATGGTGATGAAGAAGGTGGAATAGCTGTATTTGTTGGCGCGGAAGAGGAAGAACAGGGCCACGCCGGCGGTCAATACCATCAGTTTGGCTTCGAGCGACTGGGTGAAGTAGGGCAGCAGGGAGCCGACGAGTACGCCCGCCAGTGTGCCGGCGATGCGTTGTTTCAGACGGCTTTGGGTGGCGGAGTGGTTGGGTTGGCAGACGAATACGGCGGTCAGCAGTATCCAATAGCCGAAGTTCAGTTGCAGGGTTTCCACTACGAGGCCGCAGAAGAGCACCAGTACCGCCATGCGGACGGCGTGGCGGAAGGTGGGGGCTTCGGGGGTGAGCTGGCGGCGGATGCTTTTGAAGGCGTCTTTCAGTTTGGCCGAATCGTGGTGGGCGATGCGCAGGTCGCCGCCTTGTTCTTCGGTCAGCCCGCTTTCGAGGTGGGAGAGCTGGTAGTTGATGCTTTGCAGGTTGGCGGCCAGCCGTTGCAGTTGCGGGAGTTCGGCGGCGTCGCGGTGGAGTTCGGCATAATGCGCCACCGACTGCCTCAGGCCTTTGCGCGCCCGTGCCAGACGCGGGTCGTCTTCATAAACCCGGCCGTTTTTCAGGCTGTCGGCGATGTCGCGGCAGGCCTGTGCCTGCAATTCCATCAGGCGCAGGAAGCGGAAAATCAGGTCGCTGTTTTTCAGTTTGTCCGCCATGGCGCGGTAGTGTATGTGGCTGGAGCTGGCGCGTTCGTGGATGTCTTGGGCGGCGAAGTAATAGCGCAGCATACGGGTGGTGCGCGGATGGCGGTGCTGGCCGCGTATGCGGTAGAACAGCGCGCTGCGGCAGAGGTTGAAGGTGTGGATGACGCGGCTGTTTTTCATGGCCAGGTCGATTTGACGCTGCTCCAGGCCGTCTGTTTCGTCGGGGTCGAAAAAAACGGCTTTGGCATCGAGGTACGCGCCCAGTGCGGAATAGGCTTCGGCCACTGCTTCCTGCACCGGGCGGTGCGGCAGCAGGATGTGCAGCAGCAGGGTAACAGCGTTGTAGAGCGACGCGCCGCACAAAATCATCAGCGGATTGACGTACCAGGCGGCCGGATGGGCGGGGTTGTAGGTCAGCGTGGTGTACACCGCCACCGCCAGCGTGCCGAAGGAGATGGTGCGGTAACGCAGGCCGACCGCGCCGATCATGGTGAAAACGAAGGCCAGCAGGGCCATCACCGCCAGAAACACCCCGGGCCGCCCCAACGCGGCCTGCACCGCCAGCGAGGACGCGGCAAAGGCCGCCAGCGACACCGCCGTATTTTTCAGACGGCCCGACAGCACGTTGTCCAAATCGACCAGGCCGCCCGCAATCACGCCCAGCACCAACGGAATCGTAACCGATTCCAGGCGGAAGCGGTAAACCAGATAGGCGATGATGCCGGTACTCAGCAGCGACGGCAGCATGGCAATCAGTTTGGCATTGACGGGCGGGGTTTTGAATTTCATTTTGCGGGCAGGGACAGTCTGGGAAAACGGCATTTTACACACTTTCAGACGGCTCCAGCCTGAAAATCCCAACCCCGAAAAGGCAAATATGCGATAATCGCCCCGTCCTACCAATTAGAGGCAACACATGGCCCGCCCCGCATTTTCCACCCGCCCTTTCCGGGCCGCATGCCGCGGCGCATCCGTCATTGTTTGCCGTTGTTTCGCAAAACCCCGCCTTCGCGGGGTTTTTGCCGAATGAAGAAAGGAAACCGAATGCCCAACCCGCTTTACCGACAACACATAATTTCCATTTCCGACCTGACCACCGAACAGCTCGAACTGTTGCTTCAGACGGCCTTGAAGCTGAAAGAGCACCCGCGCGGCGACCTGCTCGAAGGCAAACTCATCGGCTCATGCTTTTTCGAACCCTCCACCCGC
>CAMURX010000240.1 GCA_947097615.1 uncultured Neisseria sp.
AACCGCCTTCGCCGCCAAAAACATCCGCCTGGACGTATCGCGCGACATCGCCGACGCGGTTTGGGCCGACCGCCCCGCCCTGCCGCAGGAAACCGTTTTCCCGCACGACGCAGCCTTCATTTCCGAAACCGCTGCCGCCAAACTCGCCCGCGTGCGTGCCGCCATGAAAGAACAAGGCGCGGCCTGGCATCTGATTTCTTCGCTCGACGACACCGCATGGCTGACCAACCTGCGCGGCAGCGACGTACCGTACAACCCCGTATTCCTGTCGTACCTGCTCATCGGCACCGATTCGGCAACCCTGTTCGTTGATGAAGCCAAGCTGAATCCGGCATCGCGCGCGCTGCTGGCCGAAGCGGGCATCACCACCGCGCCCTACGCCGCCGTGCGCGAAGCCTTGGCCGAGATTTCAGACGGCCTGCTCGTCAACCCCGACAAAACCGCCGTCAGCACGCTGCAACTCATGCCGTCTGAAAGCCGCCTGATTGAAAACATCAACCCGTCCACCCTGTTCAAATCCGTCAAATCCGCCGCCGATTTGGACCATGTACGCGAAGCCATGCGGCAAGACGGCGCGGCACTGTGCGGCTTCTTCGCCGAATTCGAGCGCAATCTGGCCGACGGCACCGCCATGAACGAGCTGGACATCGACACCATGCTCCACAAATACCGCAGCGCGCGCCCGAACTTCGTTTCACTCAGTTTCAACACCATCGCCGGCTACAACGCCAACGGCGCGCTGCCGCACTACGCCGCCACGCCCGAAGCGTTCAGCGACATCACCGGCAGCGGCCTGCTGCTGATTGACTCGGGCGCGCAATATCTGGGCGGCACCACCGACATCACCCGCGTCGTCCCCGTCGGCGAAACCACGCCCGAACAAAAACGCGACTACACGCTGGTCTTAAAAGCCCATATCGCGCTGGCCGAAACCGTGTTCCCCGAAAACATCGCCGCCCCCCTGCTCGACGCCATCTGCCGCAAACCCCTGTGGCAGGAACAGTGCAACTACGGCCACGGCACGGGGCACGGCGTGGGCTACTTCATGAACGTGCACGAAGGCCCGCAGGTCATCTCCTACCTTGCCCCCGTCAATCCCCATCACGCCATGAAGGCGGGCATGATTACCTCCAACGAACCCGGCCTCTACCGCCCGGGCAAATGGGGCGTGCGCATCGAAAACCTCGTCGCCAACCAACCCGTGGCCTCGCCGCAGGAAACCGAATTCGGCAAATTCCTGCATTTCGAAACCCTCACCCTCTGCCCGATAGACACGCGCCCGATAGACCTGTCGCTGATGACGGCCGAAGAAATCCGCTGGCTCAACACCTATCACGCCGACGTGCGCGAAAAACTGCTGCCGCTGGTAGACGGCGAAGCACGCGACTGGCTGCTGCTGCGGACAGAGGCCGTCTGAAAACGGCAAAGGCCGCAATAAATTGAAAGGCCGTCTGAAAAACCCGCGACAAGGTTTTTCAGACGGCCTCTTTGATGTCGAAAGCCGTACAGGCTCAATACCCTGCCCCCTCCAGCTGCAAAAACGCCCGATAGTAATCCTCCACCGCAGCATCGTCGGCAACGGATTGCCCGGATTTGGCCAGATAATCGCCGGCCAAACGGCGGCTTTCCTTACCAAATCTACCGTCGGCCTTAATCTTGTAACCGCCTGCCTGCAAACGGCGTTGGATATACAGCACCTGCTCTTTTTGCGCAGGCAGTTCCATCCTTTCGGTATGATTGTCAGAAGGCCGGCAAAGACTGCCGAAATCCCGTTTCAGCTTCGCAAAAAAACCGTTTCCTTCGAATTCCCCGTTTTCAGACGGCCCCAACCACCCGTCCGCCTGCCTGCACGCCGCCTGAGTTACTTCCAGGGCCAAACGGCCTTCGCTTTTCGGCAGCCAATCCTGCGAGGCGGCAAAACCGTAGGCGCAGGCTGCCAGCCATACAAGGAAGCCCCAGCCCAACAATTTTCCGAATGCCTCCGCATTACGCATCTGCTGGCGGTAGGCAGGCGGCACTTTGCGCCGCTGCCAGGCCACAACCACCATACTTAGCAAAGAAGCCGCAATGCCGACGGCCAACAGGATCAGCAGGAAAGCCAATCCGCCGCCCAGTAATGTTCCGAACGGCTTCGCGGCAATATTCTGTTCGGCATCCCATTCCTGCAACAAAGCCAAATAGGCCAAAACCGGTAGGCCGAACAAAATCCATACGGCCGGAGAATAGGCGGGGGAAACCCTGTCGATAATCAGGTTCAGCGCATTGGCCAGCCGCCCCGCCATTTCCGCGCTGACGAAGCCTTGGCAGGCCGTCTGAACGGCATGGCCGGTATCTTCGTCCTGCGCCGTGCGGCAGTCGGCGATTTTGCGCATGGCATCATCCAAAACCGGCTGTCCGGCATAGCAGCTGAAAAACGCCACCGCATCCTTTTTGCCCAATTTCCGCTTTCCGGACAAATTCGTCTGTAGGAACGCCAGCTCATCGGCAAACAAATCGTCGAACACGGTCGGCCGCACATAGGGCTACGGCGGATTGGAAAACGCATGGCAGATATACGTCTTCCCCTTCAGCCCGAACGGAAGCATGACGGCGGTGCTGATACCGACATACGACATCCCGTGCGTCTTTTCACCCGCCTGCTCCCCATTCAAATCGAACGGGATTTTCTCCCCGCAAAATTCCGCACCCGACCGGGCCAGCAAATCACTTAATGCCTGCGGCGCAAACCGCGCATCCGCAGCCACCTCGTACGACGGCACGGCCAATGCCTGTATTTCACGGACACGGGTAAAAAAACCGTAGCCCGAACAATTGCCGCATTTTTCCCTGCCGCTGCCCGAACACGAACCGCACGTCCCGTATCCGCTGCCCCAGCAGCCGCCGCAGCTTTTGTACACCGTGCGCATACCCTGATATTGGTTGTAATTGTCGTATTGCGGCACCTGCTCGGCCTGTTGCCCCGAACCGCCACAGACA
>CAMURX010000241.1 GCA_947097615.1 uncultured Neisseria sp.
GCGAACAACAACCCGCACCGCAATGCGCGTAATCACCGAGTTTGGTTGCCCTGCCTGACGGGGTGGGGGAACACAGTTGCTACAAAGCTGTCACAATCCGCCGTCATTCCCGCGTTTATGCTCTGAAAGAGTACTGGCGGGAATTTTGTTGGATTGCAACAACCGTTGTTTCTCCAAGAATTGCCGAATATCAAAGAAGATTCCCGCCTGTACGGGAATGACGGAACAAGAGTTTTTCAGACGGCCTTCCGTGTAGCGCGCCCCCGCGACGCACGCGGTTTCCGGGTTGCAGGATTGCTTGGGTGTCAGAAAACAAAAGGCCGTCTGAAAAACCGTGTTGTAGATTTTCAGACGGCCTTCCGCGTAGGACGACCTTTTGACTGTCCGCATATCCCACCCCTCAGAGAACTGTTTTTTTCAGGAACTGATTTCTTCCAAATCGCGTCCTTTGGTTTCCTCGCCCAGCCACGCAATCAGTGCGGCGGCAAACATCATCACGGCGGCAAACATAAAGAATATCAGGCCGAAACCGCCGCCCGCGTCCATCAGCGAAGCCACCACGGCAGGCGCGGCGATGCCGCCGATACGCCCTGCCGACCCCGCCCATCCCGAAGCAAAAGCACGGAAACGCAGCGGGTAAAGCTCCGGCGTATAGGTGTACAGAACGCCCCACGCGCCCAAATTGAAAAACGACATCAACCCGCCCCACACCACCAGTTCCGCAGGCGAAACGCTTCGTCCGAACAGCCACGCGCACACGGCGCAGGCAGCCAGAAAACCCGCCAGTGTGGCCTTGCGGCCGATTTTTTCCACCAGCGCGGCCGCCGCCAGATAGCCCGGAAGCTGGGCGACAATCATCCACAGCACATACTCGAACGTTTTGACCACGGTATGCCCCTGCGCTACCAGAAGTTTCGGCAGCCAGGTAAAAATGCCGTAATAAGAAAACACGATGCCGAACCACACCGCCCACAGCATCAGCGTGCGGCGGGCAAACGGCGGCTGCCACAGCATACCGAAACGCGGCCGATCGGGCACGGGCGTAGGCGCGGCCTCTGCCACAGCAGCTGGTTCGCGCCCCGCTTCGCGCTCCAGACGGCACACCAGCCGATGCGCCTCTTCGATTTTTCCGCGCGACACCAGATAAGGCACGGATTCGGGAATGTATTTCCACACCAGCGGCACATACAGCACCGGCAGCGCACCGACGGCAAACGCCGCCTGCCAGCCCAGTTTCGGAATCAGAAAATACGCCGCCAGCGCGGCGGCCAGCCAGCCCAATCCCCAAAAACTCTCCAGCAGCACGATAAACCGCCCGCGCACTTTCGGCGGCGCATACTCGCCCACCAGCGCAACAGCGGCGGGAAGCTGCGCTCCCAGCCCGACACCGACCCAAAAGCGGTAAAACAGCAGCGTTTCCATATTGTGCGCCAGTGCGCACAGCCCCGTGGCCGTGCCGTAAACCAGCATCGCGGCGGCAAACACGGTTTTGCGGCCGAAACGGTCGGCCAGCCAGCCGCCCGCCACCGCCCCCGCCGCCATGCCCGCAAACGCGATGCTGACGATATAGCCCAACTGCGCGGGCGGAAGATTCCAGTCCTGCGCCAGCACGGGCAGCACAAACGACACCATGCCGGTGTCCATCGCATCAAACATCCAGCCGATGCCGGCCAGCACCAGCAGCCTGTAATGAGCCCTGCCCGCATCCAGCGTGCGCAGCCGTGTCAGAATATCTGTCATATCGTTCCTCTTTCCCGCGATGCACGCGGTTTGGGTTGGCGGGGAAACACGCGGATTCCGTTTCACGGTATAGACCGCGTGCGCCGCCTTGAGGCGACACACCCTACGTCAGGTTCGACATGGGCGTGTCGGATAACAGGCCGTCTGAAAATCGTATTTGTGTTTTCAGACGGCCTTGTCCGCCGTATCATGCCGACATTCAAATACACAACATCAGAGAAACCGCCATGCATGCCTTTCGTACCCGTGATCTGTTCGTTACCGCCCTTGCTCCGCTGATTTGGGGCAGCACTTATCTGGTGACCACCGAATTTCTGCCTGCCGGCATTCCATTTACCGCCGCGTTTGTCCGCGTACTGCCGGCCGGATTGCTGCTGATTACCTTGTCGCGCCGAGCACCGGCACGGGGCGAATGGGCAAAAACCGTGCTGCTGGGCGTGCTCAATATCGGCCTGTTTCAGGCCATGTTGTTTGTGGCCGCCTACCGTCTGCCCGGCGGACTGGCAGCCACACTCAGCGCGACACAGACGCTGATGGTGCTGTTCCTGACTTGGCTCATCGGCAAAACCATGCTGCCCAAAGCTGCTTGGGCTTGGGCGGCAGCAGGCGTGGCGGGCATCGCGCTGATGGTGCTTTCTCCACAGGCCGCCTTTGACGGCTTGGGTATCGCGGCAGCACTGACCGGAGCGGCATCGATGTCCTTGGGCGTGTACCTGTCAAAACACTGGCGCATCAAACTGCCCGCGCTGGCATTTACCGGCTGGCAGCTTTTGTTCGGCGGTCTGTTTATCCTGCCGTTTGCACTCGCGCTGGAAACAGCGCCCGCCATGCTGACGGCAAAAAATATCGGCGGCTTCGTCTATCTGAGTCTCTTTGGTGCAGTATTTGCCTACGCGCTGTTTTTCCGTGGCATCGCCAAATTACCGCCCGCAGTGGCTTTATCGCTGGGACTGCTCAGCCCAGTATGTGCCTTCATACTGGGCTGGCTGTTTCTCAGCCAAGGCATGGATATGAAATCCCTCTTCGGTTTTCTACTGTCCCTACTCTCGATTTTCGGCATTCAAAGATCCCTACGCGCAGCCTGAGCAGCACACTCTACATTTGTAAGGCGTACATTCTCCCGCGCAGTGCCGGAGGGCTTCCACCCAAGGCAAAGCCTCCAGCAGTAAAGCTCCCGGCGGCTGCGGATACGGGTTTTCCCGGCTACTTTTTGGCGGGAGCGGCGGGTTT
>CAMURX010000242.1 GCA_947097615.1 uncultured Neisseria sp.
CGTGCGCGGGCTGGGCAAAGGATCGCCCGGCGAATAAAAAGGCCTGCGCGTCGGCAGCGTCGCCGACGAGCCCTACTTCGCCGCCGGCGACAGCCTCAAACTGTTCGCCAACGGCTGGATACCCGTGCGCCTGCGCATCGAACCGCACCTTATCGAACAAAATGCCGACCACGAAAGCCGCAGCTACTGGCAGAACACCTTTCAGACGGCCTTAAACAAAGGCCTGAACGCCGCCCTCGCCTCCGACAACCTGATACTCGGTAGCAAAATGGTCGAACTCTCCGACGCTCCCGCCACCGGCGGCACACTCAAACCCTTCGCCGAATACGGCGGCGCGCCCGTTATCGCCAGCCGCAGCGGCGGCGGACTGGACGACTTGCAGGCACAGCTCTCTGCCCTGCTCGACAAATTCAACAAACTGCCGCTGGACAAAACCGTAGACGGACTCAACGGCAGCCTGGCCGAACTCAAAGCCACGCTCAAATCCGCCAACAGCCTGCTGGCCAAACCGCAGACGCAGGCCATACCCGCCGAGCTGAACAAAACACTGGCCGAGCTGCGCCAGACACTAAACGGCGTGTCGCCCGAATCGCCCGTCTACCGCGACGTCCAAGACACCCTGCGCAACATCGACAACACCCTGCGCGACGTGCGCCCGCTGCTCAACACGCTGAAAGAAAAGCCCAATTCGCTGATTTTCAACCAAAACGCTAAAGACCCCGTGCCGCAAGGCAGGTAAACGCGGCAGCACAGACATTCAGACGGCCTGTTTCTCCAAACAGGCCGTCTGAATATTTGCACGGCAGACAAGACAAAAGCGGCACAGGCCGTCTGAAACGTTTTAACTTCGTTGAAACCCCGCTTTCAGACGGCCGGACTTCTTTTTTTGGTTGGCAACAGGGCGAAGCAGTTGGCAGCAGCGTTTCAGACGGCCTTTTGCAGCGGCAGGCCGTCTGAACACCCGGGATTTCTTTCAAATCTCAAACACCGACCAATCCGGCCCTCCGCGTTTGAACCATTGGTGCGACAGCACCATGCGCTCGGCGGAGAACGCGCTGCCCACGGCGGGGTGGGCATTGCGGTCGGTGTGAAAATGGAGGGAATCCTGCCGCATTTCGCACGGGTGTGTTAGCATTTAACTTGTGACAGTTTTTTGAGTAAAAAATATCCGAATGCCGGGCGGTTCAAATAGAGAAAGGCCGTCTGAAACGCGCTGTGCGGCGGCGGGTTTCAGACGGCCTTTGGTTCGTCAAGGCAAACGGTGCTTAGCGGATGCCGCTGCCGATGCGTCCCCAGTCGCCCAAATTCATCCAGATGAAGAAGGCTTTTCCGACGATAAGTTTGTCGTCCACAAACCCCCAGTAGCGGGAATCGGCGCTGTGGTCGCGGTTGTCGCCCATCATAAAGTAGCTGCCCTGCGGCACGGTGCAGGTGAAGCCGCTGCCGTCTTCTTCGTAGCGGCAGTTTTGGTGCTGAATGTCGGTTTGCGCTTTTTGTCCTTGCGAATCGGCGATGAAGACGTAGTTGCCGAGGGAATCGGTGCTGACGGAAGGCACGCCGTCAGCTTTGAGCACGTCGAAGTTCCGTCCGGAAAAATCGGCGGCAAAGCGGCGGGCTTCGACGGTTTGCTGCGGGTTGTCGTCGTGCGGGTAGGCGTAGGCGCCCGCTTCGGTGTCGGTTTCGACGATGCTGCCGTTGACTTTGAGCACTTTGTCTTTGTATTCGACGGTATCACCCGGCAGGCCAACGGCGCGTTTGATGTAGTTGACGGAGGGTTCGAGCGGATAGTTGAACACCACCACGTCGCCGCGCTCCACTTTGCCCGTGTCAATCAGAACGTTGTTGACAATCGGCGTGCGGATGCCGTAGGCGAATTTGTTGACGAGGATAAAGTCGCCTTTTACCAGCCCCGGGCGCATGGAGCTGGACGGGATTTGGAAAGGCTCGGCTACGAAGGTGCGCAGCACGAAAACGGCGAGGATGATGGGGAAAAAGCCCGCCATATAGTCGCGGAAGTGGTTTTCGTCGTCGAGCGAGCCGGTGAGGATTTTCTGGCCTTTGTCGTCGGTCTGCACCTGCCGCGTCGGCTTGAACGAGAGCTTGCGCCACAGCCACACGGCGCCGGTAAAGGCGACAAAAATCAGCAAAACGGCGGTGAAGCTGAGTTTGACCGCCAGCACGCCGAACACGCCGACCATCATTAAGAGGTAGCCCCATTGCAGGCCGTCGCCCCATTCGCCTTTTTCGTTGCGCTCTTTGCTGCTGAGGGAAAACAGGCCGATGCCCGCAACCAGAGCGGCCACGGCGAGATAGACAAATTGGTTCATGATTTTTTTCCTTGTTGTTTGTGATTGTTTTCAGACGGCCTTTTCAAGCGTTGAGGCCGTCTGAAAGGTATTTCAGACAGGGACGAACTGCCGTTTGTAAGCAATGTGGTTGCGGATGTTTTCGGCGGCGTCTTTTTCGTCCCAGATTTGCAGTTCCCACGGGTAGCAATCATCGGGTTCAAAATAAATGTGTACGCCGATGTAGCCATTTTCGTCGCGCAGATACCGGTTTTTCAGGCTGTATTCGGTTTTCCAGTCGTCCAGCCGCTGCATGATTTCGGCGACGCTCTCCGAGGGCAGAATCACGCGCGCACCGAAAGATGTCGTTTAGAATATTGTTAACGGGATATTGGTTTTCGCGCTCGCTGTAGTGGCGGATTTTGTCGGCGATGCTTTCGGGGGTTTTGACGCGGTAGAAAAAGTCGATGCCGCGCGTGTCGGCGAACGCCAGATAGTCGTTAATCGCTTCGTGCAGGTTGAGACGGTAGGACAAAATATGCTCGGCGGGCACATGGGCAAGCGTGCGGCTGAGATTGAGCTTGGCGACTTTGCCGGTTTCAAAATAATCCTGCGAATATTGGGCGTGGATGCGGTTGATTT
>CAMURX010000243.1 GCA_947097615.1 uncultured Neisseria sp.
AAACCTGTGTTTGGGTTTCGGCTGTTGGAGGAAAAGAAATTTTGCAAAGGTCTCCGGCTGTCGAAGGAAGGGCTTTTTTGCAAAGGTCTCTATATGCCGATTTGAGACAGCCGCCCGCAGCAAAGGCCGTCTGAAAGCCCGAAACAGGGTTTTCAGACGGCCTTTTGTGTACCCTCTCAAAAGTTACTGCACGGGCGGCTTATGGGCGCTTTTGTAAGGGATGAGGCTGCTGCGCGAGAGCAGGAGCAGGCAGCCGAGGAGGATCATGCCGAAGGCGGCAAGCGGCGAGGTGTCGAGCAGGTATTCGCTTTGCAGGTAGAGTGCCGCGCCGCAGTACATCAGCAGGGGGCCGGCAACGACGGACTGTTTGTTGATGCCGTCGGCCAGCAGCACGAGGAGGCCGAAAGCGGCCAGGCCGATGGCAATCAGGGTGGAGGTGGCTGGCAGGATGTCGGTGGTTTTGAGAAACCAAACGGCGCCGACGGTAATCAGCAGCAGCGGGAAGAAGAGGGAGGACTGGCGCATGGGGCGATCCTTGTGCGATATGGCGGGAGACCGTCTGAACGTCCGATTGCAGCGGTGCGGATCGGATGCGGAATGAATCCAACCGCGTTGAAGCTGCTTTCGGAAACGTCATTCCCGCGAAGGCGGGAACGGCCTTGGGGTTTATTGCGACAGGGTGGCTTTGACGGCTTTGTTCACTTCGCCCATATCGGCTTTGCCTGCGAGCTTGGCTTTGAGTACGCCCATCACTTTGCCCATGTCGGCGGGCGAGGATGCGCCGGTTTCGGCAACGGCGGCGGCCACTTCGGCGGCTATTGCTTCGGCGGAAAGCATTTCGGGCAGGTAGCGGTTCAGCACGGCGATTTCGGCATTTTCTTTGTCGGCCAGATCCTGCCGTCCGGCTTCGGCGTAGATTTTCGCGCTGTCTTTGCGCTGTTTGATCATTTTGCCGAGGATGGCGGTGATACGCGTGTCGTCGGCTTCGGCGCGTTCGTCTACTTCAAACTGTTTGACGGCGGCGTTGATGAGGCGGATGGTGCCGAGCGCGGTTTGGTCTTTGGCGCGCATGGCGGTTTTCATGTCTTCGTTGATTTGCTGTTTCAGGGACATTTCGGGTTTCCTTGTCTTGTTGGGGAGGGCGCATTATAGAAAAACACCGCGCCAAACGAAAGGCGCGGTGTCGGAACGGTAAAGCCGTCGGAATCAGTACATTTTTGGCGGCAGCTGCTGGCTGCGCAGGCGTTTTTGCAGGCGTTTGGCAGCGGCGGCTTTTTTGCGTTTGCGTTCGGTTGTCGGTTTTTCGTAGGCTTCACGGGCGCGCAGTTCGGTCAAGAGACCGGTTTTTTCGATGGCGCGTTTGAAACGGCGCATGGCAACTTCGAAGGGTTCGTTTTCTTTAACTTTGATTGTAGGCATTTTGTTTCCTTTAAATTCTGTGAGGCCGTCTGAAAAGGGCGACGGCGGGTCAAATGGGGTTCGGTAACGCTTTCTGCGGCGGGGCAGGGCGGGTTACGCGCCGTGAGGGATACATCACCTCCTAACAAAGCCGCGCCTTGTGCGCGGCGGCGGGATTCGGTTTGGCCGGGCAGTGCCGACGAAAGCGGCGGATTATCCGTGTTTTGCCGTAGGCGGTCAATGTTTTGCTGCGGAAAAAAGGATTTGAGGCCGTCTGAAAAAACAAAACAGGCCGTCTGAAAGACGGAACGGGGCTTTCAGACGGCCTTTTGCCTGGTTATTTACTGCAAAACGGTGACTTTGCGGATCACGACGGGTTTGACGGGGACGTTTTGGTGGAAGCCGTGGTCGCCGGTTTCCACTTTGCCGATGGCGCGCACGATGTCCATGCCCGAGGTGACTTTGCCGAACACGGCATAGCCGTAGCCCTGCGGCGTGGTGTTTTTGTGGTCGAGGTTGGGGTTGTCGGTGAGGTTGATGAAAAATTGGCTGGTAGCCGAATGCGGGTTGCCGGTGCGCGCCATGGCGATGGTGCCGGCGGTGTTTTTCAGGCCGTTGGCCGCTTCGTTGGGCACGGCTTTTTCGGTGGCTTTCTGCGCCATGTCGGCGGTGAAGCCGCCGCCCTGGATCATGAAGCCGTCGATCACGCGGTGGAAGACGGTGTTGTCGTAGAAGCCGTTGCGGGCGTAGCGCACGAAGTTGGCAACGGTTTTCGGCGCGCGTTTTTCGTCGAGGGTGAGTTTGATTTTGCCGTGGCTGGTGTCGATTTCGACGGGGGTGTCGGCCTGCGCGGCGGGGGCGGCGCAGAGCAGGGTGGCGAGGAGGAGTTTCGCGGCTCGGTTCACGGGTTGTCCTTTCGGTGTCGGATGGTTTGAAAAACAGGTATCGGAGGCCGTTGCGGCCTGTGCGGGAATGATGTTTCTGAAAACGGTAGCGGTTTTTCAGACGGCCTTTAATCAATCTTCGTACCAAACCCACCAGACCTTGCCGTCCTGCCGTTCGGGCGGGGTATAGTCTTGCCGACAGAGTTCGGTGAGTGCGCGACCTGCGGCGGCGGATGCCCAGTTTTGCAGGGCGGTTTCCAGTTCGGCGGATTGGGCAACAGGGGCGGCGATGCCGATGCTGCGTTCGGTCTGCCAGCCGTTGTCGGCGGCTTGGGCGGCGTCGGTTTCGTGTTCGTGTGGGATGCCGTAGCTGCAACGCAGGCAGAGGTAGCGCAGGCTGTGCATCCAGTCTTCGGCCGTCCAGCCATGTTGTTCCAAAAGGCCGGTGAGTGCCTCGGCGTCTGCGGCGGCGGGGCAGCGGGCGAAGGCGGTGTGGGTTGGGGTTTCAGACGGCCGCCAACGCTCAAAGGCGTTGAAGACGGAAACTTCGCCGCCTTGTCCGTCGGGACGGGTGCCGGTGGGCGCGCCGTCGTGCAGGGCGATGTCGCCGAAACGCCAGCCGCTTTCGGGCAGCGGCA
>CAMURX010000244.1 GCA_947097615.1 uncultured Neisseria sp.
CGTCTGAAAGTGGCCGTCTGAAAGTGGCCGTCTGAAAGTGGCCGTCTGAAAAAACGCCCGACGTTGTCGGGCGTTTTTTCAGACGGCCTTGCCGCGGCTGGGGTTTACAGCGGCCAGGCCAGGTCGGGTAGGGCGGCGAGGGCGGTTTTGAACTGGTTTTGGATACGGGTGATGGCGTCGCGGTTGTCGGCTTCGAAGCGCAGCACCAGCACGGGGGTGGTGTTGGAGGCGCGTATCAGGCCGAAGCCGTCGGGGTATTCGACGCGCAGGCCGTCGATGGTGACGATGTCTTCTGCGCCTTCGAAGCGGGCGGCGGCGGCCAGTTCGGCGACGGTATCGTGGCCGTTGCGGCCTGCGGGCAGGGCGATGTTGATTTCGGGGGTGGACACGGCCTGCGGCAGGCTGTCGAGTTCGGCGGTGGGATCGGCACTGTGGGAGAGGATTTCCAGCAGGCGGGCGCCGGCGTACATGCCGTCGTCGAAGCCGTACCAGCGTTCTTTGAAGAAGGTATGGCCGCTCATTTCGCCCGCCAACAGGGCGCCGCTGCGTTTCATGGCGGATTTGATGAAGCTGTGGCCGGTTTTTTCCATGACGGGTTCGCCGCCGTACTGCCGTATCCAGGGGGCGAGCAGGCGGGTGGATTTGACGTCGAAGATGATTTTGGCCTGCGGGTTGCGCTGCAATACGTCGCGGGCGAAGAGCATGAGCTGGCGGTCGGGGTAGATGATGTTGCCGCTTTTGGTGACGACGCCGAGGCGGTCGCCGTCGCCGTCGAAGGCGAGGCCGATTTCGGCGCTGCCGTTTTGCACGGTGGCAATCAAATCGCGCAGGTTGTCGGGTTTGGCGGGGTCGGGGTGGTGGTTGGGGAAGCTGCCGTCGACGGTGCAGTAGAGTTCTTCCACTTCGCAGCCGAGGGCGCGGTAGAGGCTGCCTGCGTATGCGCCGGCAACGCCGTTGCCCGCGTCGATGGCGATTTTCATCGGGCGCGCGAGTTGGATGTGGGAGGTGATGGCATTTTGGTAGGCGGCTGCGGTGTCGGCCCGGCGGATGCTGCCGCTGCCGCTGACGAAGGCATCGGCTTCGATGGTGTCGCGCAGCTGCTGTATGGCTTCGTCGGCGAGGGTGTCGCCGCCGAGCATGATTTTGAAGCCGTTGTAGTCGGGCGGGTTGTGGCTGCCGGTAATCATGATGCCGCTGCCGCCGCATTCGCTTACGGCGGCGAAGTAGAGCATGGGGGTGGCGACCATGCCGACGTCGGTGACGCGGATGCCGCTTTCGGTCAGGCCGCAGCAGAGTGCGGCGGCAAGCGCGGGGCCGCTGAGGCGGCCGTCGCGGCCGACGGCGATGCTGCCGATGCCCTGTGCGGCGGCGCGGGAGGCTATGGCACGGCCGATCAGGCGGGCGGTGTCTTCGGTGAGGGTTTGGCCGACGATGCCGCGGATGTCGTAGGCTTTGAAGATTTCGGGGGCGGTTTGTGCCATGTCGTTGTCCTGTTTGCGGAAGGGGAAAACATTCAGACGGCCTGTTGCGTGCAGGCCGTCTGAAACGGAAGGGCGGGTTTAGCTGCCTTGGAGTCTGATGTTTTGTCCGGGGCGGATGACGGTGCTGTTGTTGTTCCAGCGGCGCACGTCTTTGACATCGACGTTGAAGCGGCGGGCGATGTCGGCCAGGGTGTCGCCTTGGCGGACGGTGTAGGAGACGGGGCGGGCGGCAGCGGGGGCGGCTCTGCCTTTGGAGGCGGCCACTTTGAGTATCTGCCCTTGGTGGATGGTGTTGCCTTTGATGTTATTGGCGGCAACAAGGTCGGCCACGTTCATGTCGTAGCGTTTGGCGATATTGAACAGGGTGTCGCCGTGGGCGACTTTGTGGGTGGCCGGTGCGGCGGTTTTGGCTGCGGCCAAGGCGCGGGCTTCGGCTGCCTGTTTCTGTTTGGCGCGGGCTTCGGCGGCGGCTTTGGCCTGGCGGCTGCGTTCTGCCGCTTCGGCTTCGGCGGTCTGCACGGATGCGCTGTCTGCCTGTTGCAGGCCGGAAGTTTGGACGAAGTTCATGAGCAGATCGGCGTTGCCGCTTTCTTCGGCAGGCGCGGGGGTGGCTGAGGCCGTCTGAACGGCGGCGGTTTCGACAACGGGGGCGGCCGGAGCGGCGGGTTCTGTTTTGACGGTCAGATCGTCAGGCAGTTGGGGGGCGGTGGCGCGGGTGAAATCGACAGGAGCAGCCGGTGCGGGAGCGGGTTTGGCCGCTGCCGTGAAGACGGGTGTGGCCGAAACAGTGGGCTGTGGGGCGGTTTGGGTGAAAACGGGCGCGGATTCGGGCAGGGTTCGCGGTGCGGGCATCAGCTTGGGCTGGGCGGTGGCGACTGCGGCGGCAGTGCCCATCTGCGGCACGGTTTGCAGTTTGTTGTCGTTGGGGTTGGTGTCGGTGTCCAGCGCGGCGAAGTTGAGGGGTGTGCCGACTGTTTTGCCGCTGAAATTGTTTTTCGCCACGAGGATGCTGCGGCCGGCGGCGATGTTGTTTTTGCTCAGGCCGTTGAGGCGTTTGATTTCGGCGGTGCTCATGCCGGTTTCGGCGGCGATGGAGGAGATGTCGGTGTCGGCGTAGGGGGTGTAGACGTCCCAGGAGAGCAGGGTGGCGCGGTCGGCTTTTTTGTAGTTACGTTCGAAGGCGGCGGCAGCGGATACGGGCAGCAGCAGCTTGCGACCGATTTTTGGGATGTAGACGGGGGATTTGAAAGCGGGGTTGAGGGCGTCGAATTCGGCACGGCTGATGCCCGAGAGGCGGACGGCGGCGCTCAGGTCGATGGGTTGGTCGATATCGACGGCCTTGAAGAAGGGTTTGTTGTCGATGTCGGCAAAGTTCATGCCAAAGTATTGCGGGTTGTTGACG
>CAMURX010000245.1 GCA_947097615.1 uncultured Neisseria sp.
AAGAACAGCGCTGTCAAAGCAGCGAAGATGTGAACTATACAGAACCCGGCAAACTGCAGTCAAGCAGGGAAAACGGAAAAAATAAAGAAAATTTGTCATGTCAATGTGCGGAAAGGGAATTTTGCTTCTGCAATTTTCCCATACACTCCGTTCCTTATCCAAAATCCGCTCCCACCGCCTGATTTACATATCGCACCGCCATGTTTTTTTCAGTATGATGCGTCCGTTTTTCCGACATATTTTCCATTTAAAACCATATTCAGGCAGTAAGTAACCATGTCCGTTTACACCAGCGTTTCCGACGACGAAATGCGCGCATTTTTGGCCGACTACGATTTGGGCGCTTTCGTTTCGCTAACCGGTATCGCCCAAGGCGTGACCAACAGCAACTATTTCCTCACCACCTCCGCCGGCCGCTATGTTCTGACAGTTTTCGAGGTTTTGCAGCAGCACGAGCTGCCGTTTTTCCTGTTGCTAAAACAGCATTTGAGCGGCAGCGGTGTCGCCTGCCCCGCACCCGTGCCGCGCAAAGACGGGCGTTTCGATTCCGTATTAGTGGGCAAGCCGACCTGCCTCGTCACCTGCTTAAACGGCGCCGACACAAGCTGGCCGACGGCAGAACAATGTTTCAACACCGGCGCCATGCTGGCAAAAATGCACATCGCGGGACAAAACTTCCCCATGCATATGAACAACCCGCGTTACACCACTTGGTGGCGCGAATCGGCCGACAAGCTGCTGCCCGTGCTCAGCAGCGAAGACGCCGCGCTGCTAGCCGACGAAATCGCCTATCTCGACGCGCACCCCGATACCGGCCTGCCGCGCGGCATCATTCATGCCGATCTGTTCAAAGACAATGTTCTGCTAGACGGCAACGGCGTGGCCGGTTTCATCGACTTCTATTACGCCTGCGACGGCAATTTCATGTACGACCTCGCCATCGCCGTCAACGACTGGGCGCGCACCGCCGACAACCGCCTCGACACAGCCCTCGCCGACGCCTTTATGCGCGGCTACGAAAGCGTGCGCTCCCTGTCGGCGGCGGAACGCGCCTACTTTCCCGTGGCACAGCGCGCCGGCTGCGTCCGCTTCTGGGTGTCGCGCCTGCTCGACTTCCACTTCCCGCAGGAAGGCGAAATGACCTTCATCAAAGACCCCAACGCCTTCCGCGACCTGCTGCTCTCTTTCAGACGGCCTTAAATACGTTAAAGCTGCACTTTCAAAAACGTCATTCCCGCGAAGGCGGGAACGCTCTCAGGCATCTTCACGACACAACAGGCCGTCTGAAAGCCCGTTTTCCGTTTCAGACGGCCTTCCCTCTTCCGCAACCCCTCCCGAAAGACCGATTATGTTTACAGGCATCGTACAAGGCATCGGCCGCATCGTTTCCGTCGAGCAGCTCGCCGCCGACTTCCGCACCCACACCGTCGAGCTGCCCGAACACATGGCGCACGGCCTGCAACCGGGCGCGTCCGTCGCCCACAACGGCTGCTGCCTCACCATCACCGAAACCGGCGGACGGCTGGCAAAATTCGACCTGATGGGCGAAACGCTGGACAAAACCAACTTAGGCCGTCTGAAAGAAGGCGACGCGGTCAACCTCGAACGCGCCGCCCGCTTCGGCGACGAAATCGGCGGCCACCTGATGAGCGGCCACATCACCGCCACCACCGCCATCACCCGCATCGAACGCAGCGGCCTCAACACCACTGTTTGGTTTTCCCTGCCCGCCGCGCTGCGCCCCTACATCCTGCCCAAAGGCTTTGTCGGGCTCGACGGATGCAGCCTCACCGTCGGCCAAGTGTCGGATACGGAATTCAACGTCCACCTGATTCCCGAAACCCTGCAACGCACCCTCTTCGGCACGCGGCAGGAAGGCGACGAAATCAATTTGGAAATCGACCCGCAGACACAGGCCGTGGTCGACACCGTCGCACGCGTTCTGGCAAACAAAGGTGGTTAAACACCCCCTCATACGGGCTGAGGCTGTCTGAAAACAATGCGCCACCGGAGTGGAAAACTGTTTTTCAGACGGCCTCTTTTATGTATAGCGGCTGGTTTAATAAAGATAGTTGGGCGTCGCCCGCAAACTTGACGTACACAAACGGACTAAGGCCGTCTGAAAGCAACGCTTCAACAGAGTAAAACCCGTTTTCAGACGGCCTCTTTACATGTATAGCGGTTGTTTCAATAAAAAGATAGCCGGGCGTCGCCCGCAAACTTGACGCACACAAACAGACTAAGGCCGTCTGAAAGCAAGGCTTCAACGAAGTGAAACCCTGCTTTCAGACGGCCTCTTTGCGCGGCGGCGGTTTAAATATCGCCCTGCGCTTTCACTTTCTCCTCACCGGATTCCAGCTTGCTCAAAGCCGACAGATAGGCTTTGGCGGTGGCGGCGAGCACGTCGGTGTCCGCGCCCTGGCCGTTGACGACGCGGTTGCCGCGAGCTAGGCGCACGCTGGTTTCACCCTGGCTTTCCGTGCCCTGTGTCACGGCGTTCACGGAATAAATCTGCAACACCGCGCCGCTCTGCACCACGCTTTCGATGGCTTTGAAAATCGCATCGACGGGCCCCGAGCCTGTGGCCGAAGCGTGTTTTTCTTCGCCCTTCACGCTGAACACGATTTCGGCGCGCGGCATTTCGCCGGTTTCGGTGCTGATTTTCTGCGAAACGAATTTGTAGCTTTCAGCATTGAGGCTGACCATTTCGTCGGACACCAGCGCGTGCAGGTCTTCGTCGAAGATTTCTCGTTTTTTGTCGGCCAGCTCTTTGAAGCGGGCGAAGGCGGCGTTAAGGGCTTCTTCGCTTTCGAGCTCGATGCCCAGCTCGGCGAGCTTGGTTTTGAAGGCATTGCGGCCGGAGAGTT
>CAMURX010000246.1 GCA_947097615.1 uncultured Neisseria sp.
ATTTGAGCCAAACCGCGTTCAAAGAAGGCGACCGCCTCAAACAAACCCTTGAAGGCCGCACCGTTTTACCCGTCGTCATCCTCGACTCATTGGGCAGGACCTACACCCTCGATGCCGCCGAAATCCCCGGCGGACGCGGCGACGGTGTGCCCGTGTCCTCGTTAATCGAGCTGCAAAACGGCGCCAAACCCGCCGCCATGCTCACCGGCCTGCCCGAACAGCATTATTTGCTCGCCAACAGCGGTGGCTACGGCTTTATCGCCAAGCTCGCCGACATGGTCAGCCGCAACAAAAACGGCAAAGTGCTGATGACGCTAGAAACCGGCGAAACCGTATTGCCGCCCGTGCCCGTGTACGCCTCCTCGCTCATCAATCCCGACTGCAAAGTCGTTACTGCCGACAGCGGCAACCGCCTGCTGGCCTTCCCGCTGGGCGAATTGAAAGTGATGCCCAAAGGGCGCGGTTTGCAGCTCACCCCGCTTTCAGACGGCCTCCGCCTCGAACACATCGCCGTGGTGTCCACGCCCGAATTTGTCGTTGAAACCGTCGGCAAACGCGGCGCGGTGCATCAGGAAAAACTGCGTATCCAAGACATCGCGGGCAAACGCGGCCGCAAAGGGAAAATTTTGGAAGTTTCAGGCCGTCTGAAAGCCATTAAAGCCAAAGATTAACCGCAAAGGCCGTCTGAAAAACGGGCGTGGCCGCAATCTGCGACAATGCGCGTACCAAACACAAAAAGGCCGTCTGAAACCTTTTAACTCCGCTTTCAGACGGCCTCTACGGAAAAATGCCAAACAACAATATGAAAAACTCCTTCCTCAGCAGAACCGACAACTGGGAAGAGCAGATCGACCGCATCCCGTGGCTCATCAACATCTGTCGCCTCACCATCGTCACCGCCATGACCGCGCTGCACCTGATGGCCATGTTCTCCGACAACGCCGGCCTGCGCAAAATGGTCACCCCATCCACCTTCTACCTGTGGGCGGCGGTTTACACGGGCATCACCCTGTTTTCCTTCGTCCGCCCGCACTGGGTGCAGCAGCGCAACGACCGCCTGCCCAACGCCAGCGCCGTAATCGACATCCTGATGATTATGGTGCTCGTCTACCTTACCGGCGGCATCGGCACAGGTATCAGCATCCTCGTACTGCCCTTCATCGCCACCTCCTGCATGCTCAGCTACGGCCGCTTCCCCGCGCTTTACGCCGGATTCACCACCCTGTGCATCGTCTGCGTCATGTTCCTCACCGACCAGCTTGCCCTCGACACGAAGCAGTGGGACGGCCGCAGCATAGGCACCGCCATCGTCCTAATTGCCGCCTCCTTCGCCGTCGCCTACCTCACCTCCTACAGCGCCAAATTCCTCAAAGCCGCCAACGCCTCCGCGCTCAAACACAAGCGCAACTACAACCGTGTGCGCGGCCTCAACCTGCTGGTGCTCAACCGCATGCAGGAAGCCGTCATCGTCATCGACCCCGAGCTGAAAGTCTGGCTGTTCAACCGTCAGGCCAAAACCTACTTCCCCGGCCTCGCGCCCGAACAGAAAGAGCCAATTTTCGAAGACCTGGCCAGACGCTGGCTCTACAACCCCGACCGCCCCTTCGAAACCGACATCCACCTGCACCAGCATTCGATGCACGTGCGCGCCGTGCCGCTGGTTCAGGAAGACGGCCAGCTCCTCATGCTCTTCGTGCGCTCGCTGCGCGAAATCGCCGCCGAAGCGATGGCCACCAAACTCGCCTCCCTCGGCCAGCTCACCGCCAACCTCGCCCACGAAATCCGCAACCCCATGTCGGCCATCCGCCACGCCAACGACCTTTTGCAGGAAAGCGTGGAAGACCCGATGAGCCGCAAGCTGCACGGCATCATCGACGGCAACATCCGCCGCATCGACAAAATGCTGGAAGAAGTGTCGATGCTCAACAAAAAAGACAACCTCGGCCGCGAACACATCAACCTGATGAAATTCTGGCTGGCATTCAAACAGGAATTCACCCTCAGCAACCCCGACGCGGTGCACTGCATCAAAATGGGAATGCAGGGCAAACAGCTGGCCGTCACCGCCGACCCGATGCACCTGCAGCAAATCATGTGGAACCTGTGCAACAATGCCTGGCGGCACAGCAAAAAAGACGAAAGCGCCATCCGCGTGCTGATACGCCCCAGCGGCAAACTCAACATTTCGATAGTGGTGTCCGACAACGGCGCAGGCGTGCCGCCCGACATCCGCAACCAACTCTTCGAGCCCTTCTTCACCACCGAAAAAACCGGCACCGGCCTCGGCCTCTACGTCGCCCGCGAACTGGCGCACGCCAACCTCGGCCAGCTGCACTACCATCCCGAAATGAACGGCTTCGAACTCATCCTTCCGAAGGACAACAACCATGAAGAACAGTGACCTGCAACACCCCGTACTGGTCGTAGACGACGAAGCGGACATCCGCGACCTGATGGAAATGACCCTGATGAAAATGGGTCTGCGCGTCGACACCGCCGTCGGCGTGGAAGACGCCAAAGACAAGCTGGAAAACAGCGACTACTCGCTGGTGCTCACCGATATGCGCATGCCCGACGGCTCGGGACTGGAAGTCGTCCAGCACATCAACCGCCTGTCGCTGGACACGCCCGTTGCCGTCATCACCGCCTTCGGCAACGCCGACCAGGCCGTCGAAGCCCTGAAAGAAGGCGCGTTCGACTACCTGCAAAAACCCATCACCCTCTCGCAGCTGCGCTCGCTGGTGAAATCGGCGGTGAAAGTGAACGAGCCCGAAGCCGCCGAAACCAAACCCACAGCGCCCGCTCCACAGCCCGCGCCGGCTGCGCCCTATA
>CAMURX010000247.1 GCA_947097615.1 uncultured Neisseria sp.
CGCCGCCCGAAGCATTGAAGCAGAAATACAGCTTCGGCAACTGGATACGCTGGGCATTCGATATCCTTCCAAACCAAAGTATCGGCCTGCCGACGCTGCCAAAAGAAACGCGACACACAACATGACCGACACCGCCACACAACCCTTGGTTTCCGTTATCATCCCCTGCTACAACACAGAGGAATACCTGCCCGAAACGCTGGACAGCGTGTTGGCGCAAACCCATACCAAACTGCAAATCATCGCTATCGACGACGGCTCGACAGACGGCACACCCGCCGTTTTGGAGCGTTATGCCGCTGCCGATCCGCGCCTGCACATCATCACTCAGGAAAACAGCTACTGCGTCCGCGCGCGCATCAACGCCATTGCCCGCGCCAAAGGAAAATACCTAGTCTGCCTCGATTCTGACGACAAAATCGCACCCGACTACATCCGTGAATGCGTCAGCATAGCCGAACAAAACCTCCATACCGACATCGTATACAGCGATGCGGAATTTTTCGGCACCCGTTACGGAACATGGCCGCTGGCAGAATTTTCCCTTCCCGAATTTCTGATGGAAAACAGCATTTACATCACCGCCCTAATCCGCAAATCCGCATACGATAAAGCAGGAGGCTTCGATCCGAATTTAACCTTTTTCGAAGACTGGGATCTGTTCATCTCCATGATTAAAAACGGATCGGGCGTTCATAAAATCGGCAAAACCATGTTTTTCTACCGCAAACGGGAAAACGAAACTTCCGTCAACAACCTGTCGTCGGGAGAAACCGTTTCCGACAACGCGTTCAAAATCTACCAAAAACATTACGGATTCTACAAAGCAAACGGCCTGTCCTATCTCCGCCTGCTCTATACGGCAGCCGACGCACACAAAAAACAGAAAAAAGAAAATCTGAAACGCCGCGGCAGAATCCAATACCTGCTGAACAAATGGTTTGGAAAGCGATAAACGGTCATGTCCCTTGCCAAACTCGTCCATAAAATCAAATATGGCAAATCCAAACCTCCGGCAGGCCTCTACTCATACCGCCCCGAACGCTATCCGGATTCCTTTGTCAGCCGATATCCGCAAACCATAGAGAAAAGAAAAG
Organism: uncultured Neisseria sp.; assembly: GCA_947097615.1. Lineage (GTDB taxonomy): Bacteria > Pseudomonadota > Gammaproteobacteria > Burkholderiales > Neisseriaceae > Neisseria. The sequence goes on from CAMURX010000247.1 coordinate 1,098, forward strand.
ACCGCGTCGCCCAAACCGTCTATGCCTTTTGGACAGGCAGCAACCCCATGTCGGAAAACAGGCAAAAACATTTCCAACTGCTCAAAGCCAATATCGGCGTCGATTTGATTTTGGTCACACCCGACAACCTGCCGCAATACATTCTGCCCGACCATCCCCTGCACCCGGCCTTTTCCCATCTGTCGCTGGTGCACAAAGCCGACTACCTGCGCTGCTATTTCATGCACAACCACGGCGGCGGCTACACCGACATCAAAGCATGCCGCCACAACTGGCGGCCGCTGTTTGCCCGGCTGAACAAAAGCCGCGACTACCTGATCGGCTATCCCGAAAGCGGCGTATACGATCTGGCACCCGTCGACGGCACAACGGGCGCCGATATGCGGACACACTACCGCCACATCATCGGCAATGGCGCCTATATCTGCCGCAAAAATACCCCGTTTACCCGAGAATGGTATGAAGAACTGCTGAACCGCATGGACGGCTACGCCGACGCATTGCAGCGCCATCCCGGAAACATCATGGGCGACAATCCCGGTTACCCGATTGCCTGGACAGCCGTTTTGGGCGATATCTTCCACCCCCTCTCATTAAAATATATGCACCAAATCCTCAGAAGCGACAAACTCAAACCCATGCTGACCGACTACCGCTAAAATCCGTTTGCCCCATCAGGCCGTCTGAAAGCTCATCTATTCGAAAAAACACAGGAAATCCCCATGACCCTTCTCATCACCGGCGGCGCCGGCTTTATCGGCTCCGCCCTTATCCGCCACCTGATCCAAAACACTGACGAGCGCGTCGTTAATCTCGACAAACTCACCTATGCCGGCAACCTGCAATCCCTTGCCGCCGTGGCCAGCAACCCGCGCTACACCTTCGAGCAGGCCGATATCTGCGACCGTGCCGCGCTCGACCGAATCTTCGCCGAACACCGCCCCGATGCCGTCATGCACCTGGCCGCCGAAAGCCATGTTGACCGCAGCATCGACAGCGCCGGCGAATTTATCCAAACCAATATCGTCGGCACCTTCACCCTGCTCGAAGCCGCCCGCGCCTATTGGGGCAGCCTGAACGACGCACAAAAAGCCGCCTTCCGCTTCCACCACATCTCCACCGACGAAGTCTATGGCGACCTGCACGGCACCAGCGACCTCTTCACCGAAACCACCCCCTACGCCCCGTCCAGCCCCTACTCCGCCAGCAAAGCCAGCAGCGACCATCTCGTGCGCGCCTGGCAGCGCACCTACGGCCTGCCCACCCTCATCACCAACTGCTCCAACAACTACGGTCCCTGCCACTTCCCCGAAAAACTCATCCCCCACATCATTCTCAACGCCCTCTCCGGCAAACCCCTGCCCGTTTACGGCGACGGCAGCCAAATCCGCGACTGGCTGTATGTCGAAGACCACGCCCGCGCCCTGTATCAGGTTGTTACCCAAGGAAAAGTTGGCGAAACCTACAACATCGGTGGTCACAACGAAAAAACCAATCTCGAAGTCGTACGCACCGTCTGCGCCCTGCTGGAAGAACTCGCGCCCGAAAAACCCGCCGGCGTGGCGAAATACGAAGACCTCATCACCTTCGTCAAAGACCGCCCCGGCCACGACGCCCGCTACGCCATCGACGCCGCCAAAATCGGCCGCGAACTCGGCTGGCAGCCGCAGGAAACCTTCGACAGCGGCATCCGCAAAACCGTCGCCTGGTATCTGGAAAACCGC
>CAMURX010000248.1 GCA_947097615.1 uncultured Neisseria sp.
GCCGTCTGAAAAGGCCGTCTGAAAAACCTGCTTCGCAGGTTTTTCAGACGGCCTTTTTGCCGCTCGGGCGGGGATTACAGGACTTTGACGATGCTCTCGCACAGGTAGCCGATGTTGTCGGCGGTGATGCCTGCGACGTTGATGCGGCCGCTGCGTACGGCGTAGATGGCGAACTCGTCTTTCAGGCGGTCGACCTGTTCGGGGCTGAGGCCGGAGAAGGAGAACATGCCGTTTTGTTCGATGATGAAGCCGAAGTCCTGTTTCGCGCCTTTCTCTTTGAGCAGGTCGACGAATTTCTGCCGCATTTCTTTGATGCGCGCGCGCATTTCGTCGAGTTCGGCTATCCATTGCGCTTTGAGTTCGGGGTCTTGCAGGACGAGGGCGATGGTGTTGCCGCCGTGGGAGGCGGGGTTGGAGTAGAGGGTGCGGATGATGGTTTTGACCTGGCTGAAGGCGCGGTTGGCGGTTTCTTCGTCGGTGGCGACGACGGTGAAGGCGCCGACGCGCTCGTTATACATGCCGAAGTTTTTCGAGTAGGAGCTGGCGACGAGCAGTTCTTTGTTCAGTTTGGCGAAGGCGCGCAGGCCGTAGGCGTCTTGTTCGAGGCCGTTGGCAAAGCCTTGGTAGGCGAAGTCGAAGAGGGGCAACCAGCCTTTTTCGGCGGACATTTTGGCGAGGGTGTCCCATTGTTCGGGGGTGGGATCGATGCCGGTGGGGTTGTGGCAGCAGCCGTGCAGGAGGACGACGTCGCCTGCTTGGGCTTGGGAGAGGTCGGCAATCAGGCCGTCCCAGTCGAGGGTGTGGGCGGTTTTGTCGTAGTAGCGGTAGTCGCGGATGTTGATGCCGACGGCTTGGAAGATGGCGTTGTGGTTGGGCCAGGTGGGAGCGGAAATCCAGACGTTTTTCGCGCCGGTCTGGCGTTTGATGAATTCTGCGGCGACGCGCAGCGCGCCGGTGCCGCCGAGGCTCTGCGCGGTTTTGGCGCGGCGGGCGGCGATGATTTCGCTGTTTTCGCCGAAGAGGAGTTTTTGCGTTTCGGCGTTGTAGGCGGCAACGCCGTCGATGGTGAGGTAGTTTTTGCTTTTTTCGTCGGCCAAGAGGCGGGTTTCGGCGGCTTTGACGGATTTGAGTACGGGGGTGTTGCCCGATGCGTCTTTGTAGACGCCGATGCCGAGGTTGACTTTTTCGGGGCGGGTTTCGGCTTTGAAGGCTTCGCCCAGTCCGAGGATGGGGTCGGCGGGTGCGGCTTGGATTTTGTCGAAGAACATGGTTTTTCCTTTCTGGGGAACGGGTCGGTTGGAGGGTGCGCTGCCGGAGCTGTTGACATTCAGCTTGCGAAGCGGTTTTTGCGGAAAAATTCGCGGATGCAAGGAAAAAAGCACAGCAAGATTGGATATCTTGCGAGCATTTTTGACGCAGCAGGCGCGGATTTTTACCAAAAATACCGCCGCAAGGCTGATTGTCAGCAGCTCCTAGGCTGCGCGGGGTAAGGGTTGCGGTGCGGTTTGTGCTTTCAGACGGCCTGTTTTGGTTTTTCTGTTTTCAGACGGCCTTCGGGCTGCGGCGGTTTATGCGTCTTCTCGCTGCTCGGGCAGGGTGGCGATGGCCTGGGTGAATTCGGAAACGTCTTTGAAGCTTTTGTAGACGGAGGCGAAGCGCACGTAGGCGACTTGGTCGGTGGCGAGCAGAACATCCATCGCCATTTCGCCGACCGTGCGCGAGGAGACTTCTTTTTGGCCGAGGCGGTAGAGGCGGCCTTCGATGCTGGCGACGAGGTCGTCGACGTCTTCGCTGTCGAAGGGGCGTTTGTGCAGGGCGCGTTCGAGGCTGGTGCGCAGTTTGTGCGCATTGTAGGGGACGCGCGCGCCGTTGCTTTTGACGATGTCGGGCAGGCGCATTTCCAGGGTTTCGATGGTGACGAAGCGTTTGTCGCACTCCGGGCAGCGGCGGCGGCGGCGTACGCAGTTGCCTTCGTCGGTGGTGCGCGAGTCACTGACCTGGGTGTCGGGGTGTTGGCAGAAGGGGCATTTCATGGTTGGTTCTCACAGGGAGGCGCCGACGGCGCGGGCGATGGCCAGCCCTTCTTCGGTGCTGAGGTAGCGCGGCGTGTCGGGGCGGTCGCAGCCCGCAACGGCGCCGTCGTGGAACATAAGGAGTTCGTCGCAGGCCAGCTGTGTCCAGCGTTCGTTTTCGGTGAGCGGCAGGGTGGCGATGACGGCGACGCGGTCGTCGGGGGTGGTGACGGCGGAAAAGTCGACGGAAACGTCGTCGTCGAGCAGGCGGGCTTCGCCGAAGGGCGCCTGGCGGATGATGTAATAGAGCAGGCTGCTGGCGTGGGCGAACATGACGCGGCCGTCTGAAAGGATGAAGTTGAACAGGCCGCTGCGGCGGATGTCTTTGACGAGTTCGGACACGGCGGCAAAGAGGGTGCCGTCGTCGGGGCGCTCGTCGAAGCGGCGGCGCAGCTGTTCGAGGATGTGGCAGAAGGCGCGTTCGGAATCGGTGTCGCCGACGGGGCGGTAGTAGCGGCCCTGCTCGGGAGCGAAGCCTTGCAGGTGGCCGTTGTGGGCGAACATCCAGTAGCCGCCCCACATTTCGCGCACGAAGGGATGGGTGTTGGCCAGCGTGGTGCGACCGCTGGTGGCTTTGCGGATGTGGGCGATGACGTTTTCGGATTTGATTTGGTAGGCTTTGACGAGGTCGGCGACGGGGGAGTTTGCGCTGGGTTTGTCGTCGTGGAAGAGGCGCACGCCTTTTTGTTCGAAAAAGCCGA
>CAMURX010000249.1 GCA_947097615.1 uncultured Neisseria sp.
CACCGCCGACTACCCCACCCCCGCCCGCCGCCCCGCCAACTCGCGGCTGGACTGCACCAAAATCCAAAACACCTTCGGCATCGAAGCGGCAAACTGGCAGGCCGCGCTGGCTGATTTGCAGCCTTACTGCCGATAAACCGCATACTGGCCAACCCTGCCGCCCGTTAAAACGTTTAGGCCGTCTGAAAATACAAAACAGGCATCCGAGCCAGTGTTCCGAATGCCTGTTTTGTATTTTCAGACGGCCTCAGTCGAGCAATCCGAGCCGCCGCGCCGAATCGAATCAGCGTTTTTCCTTCTTTTGGCAGTTGCCGCACACGCCGTACATATAAAGCGCGTGGTCGACGATGCGGTAGCCGTGTTCTTCGGCCATTCTGTCCTGCAACTCTTCGATTTCCTCGCTGTGGAACTCGGCCACGGAGCCGCATTTGACGCAGACGATGTGGTCGTGGTGGCCGCCGGTGTTGAGCTCGTACACCGCCTTGCCCGTTTCGAAATGGTGGCGCAGCAAAATGCCGGCCTGCTCGAATTGAGTCAGCACACGGTAAATCGTGGCAACGCCGATTTCGATACCGTTTTCCAGCAGCACGCGGTACACGTCTTCCGCGCTCATATGGTCGTCGGGGTGTTTCTCGAACAAATCGAGGATTTTCAAGCGGGGGCCGGTGACTTTCAGGCCGTTGTCTCTGAGTTGGGCTACATTGCTGTCTATAGACTTTTCCATACCGTTCATACCTTAGTGACGTAATTGCCGCTATAATACGCACTTTTAACGGCTTTGCCCACTAGCAGAATGATAAAAATTTTCAAATGAGAATTTGTTGTATCATACTGCCCCTCCTACCTATTCGAAAAGGTTTAACCCGTGAACAAATTCACAGCTTTGCTTGCCGCAACGGCCCTACTCTCCCTTACCGCCTGCTCGTCCGAGCGGGTTTCCCATTTTCCCTCCTACAAACTGAAAGTCATCCAGGGCAACCAGCTCGACGCCCGCGCCGTCGCCTCCCTGCGCCCCGGCATGAGCCGCGACCAAGTCCAGCTTCTGCTGGGCACGCCGCTCTTGCGCTCCGCCTTCCACCAAAACCGCTGGGACTACACCTACGAAATCAGCCGCAACGGCATCATCAACCAAGCCGAAACGCGCAACCTCACCGTCTGGTTTGAAAACGACCGCCTCGTCAAAGCCGAAGGCAACGCCGTCGACTACGCCCGCGAGCAGCTCCAAGCCGCCGCACAACAGCCGCAGCAATAAGGAACAAACGGCATGAATTCCCTGAAAATCGCCATTGCCGGCGCAGACGGCCGCATGGGGCGCGTCTTAATCGAAGCCGTAAACAAGCATCCCGATACCGTATTGAGCGGCGCACTCGAACACGCCGCCTGCCCCGCGCTCGGCCGCGACGCGGGCTACGCGCTCGGCCTCAACACCGGTATCGCCATCACCGACGATGCCGAAGCCGTGATTGCCCAAAGCGACGTCCTCATCGACTTCACCCGCCCCGAGCCTACCCTCGCGCACCTGCAAAAATGCGTTGCACACAACACCAACATCGTTATCGGCACAACCGGTTTTGACGACGCAGGCAAAGCCGCCATTCAAACGGCCGCCGAAAAAATCGGCATCGTCTTTGCCGCCAATTTCAGCGTGGGCGTAAACCTCACATTCCACATTCTCGACACCGTCGCCCGCGTATTAAACGAAGGCTACGACATCGAAATCATCGAAGCACACCACCGCCACAAAGTCGATGCCCCCAGCGGCACCGCCCTGCGCATGGGCGAAGTCATCGCCCATGCGCTCGGCCGCGACCTGAAAGAATGCGCCGTTTACGGCCGCGAAGGCCACACCGGAGAGCGCGACGCGCAAACCATCGGCTTTGCCACCGTGCGCGGCGGCGATATTGTCGGCGACCACACCGCTCTCTTCGCCGCCGACGGCGAGCGCGTCGAAATCACCCACAAAGCCTCCAGCCGCATGACCTTCGCCTCCGGCGCAGTGCGCGCCGCCGTCTGGGCAAACGGCCAAACCGGCCTGTTTGACATGCAGGACGTATTGGGCTTGAAAAACCCGTCCCACTAAACAAATACCGCACAGAGGCCGTCTGAAACCCCGTTTTCAGACGGCCTCAAACACACCCAAAACCCTTTTCAGACGGCCTTTGCCATGACCCCCAAAATCCCCACCGACCGCAACACCGCCTGCGAATGGCGCAGCGAAAGCACGCAGAAACCGCCGAAAAACGCCGTTTTCCGGCGCGAAACCAACGCCGCCACCGTCCTGCAAAACGCCCGCGCCGACACTGCCACCATCTTCACCGGCGATTTCCACAACGCCAAACAAATCCTCGCCGCCCTGAAAAAACGCCTGCACGGCGGCAGGCCGTCTGAAAAACGCAAACCAAAGGCCGACGGGCAAACCGCCGACCCCGCCGCCGCCTTCCACCGCCACCGCCTGCGACAAGCGCAGCAAAGCCGCCTCACCAATATGCTCGCCGTCGAAATCGGCGCGGATTTCACCCTCGGCCTGCCCCGCGCCCCCGACATCCGCGCCGCCCTCGCAGACGTCTATGACAACGCCAACAACGCCCCCTTCCTGCTGCCCCTCAACCTCCTGCTCGGCTTTATCGGCGCGCACGAATGGCACAAAAAAGGCGTCGACATCCCCGCCCTTGGCGGCCGCATCCACGTTCCCTTCGGCGTTTTCTCCCCCCTGCGCGGCGAATATCTCGACCTCGTCATGCAGGCCG
>CAMURX010000250.1 GCA_947097615.1 uncultured Neisseria sp.
CCCACTTCTTCCAGCGTGTGGTCGGTGTTCATGTCGATGCCGAAACGCATGCGCAGCACTTTGGCTTCGCGCGGAGTCAGGCTTTCGAGCACGTCGGCGGTCACTTCGCGCAGGCTGGAATACATGGCCGCTTCGGCGGGGGCGACGTTGTTCACGTCTTCGATGAAGTCGCCTAAGTGCGAATCGTCGTCGTCGCCGATGGGGGTCTCCATGGAAATTGGCTCTTTGGCGATCTTCATGATTTTGCGGATTTTGTCTTCCGGCATTTCCATCAGTTCGGCCAGTTTGGCGGAATCGGGGTCTTCGCCGTGTTCCTGCAAATACTGGCGCGAGATGCGGTTCATTTTGTTGATGGTTTCGATCATGTGCACGGGAATGCGGATGGTGCGCGCCTGGTCGGCAATCGATCGGGTGATGGCCTGGCGTATCCACCATGTGGCGTAGGTGGAGAATTTGTAACCGCGCCGGTATTCGAATTTGTCCACCGCTTTCATCAGTCCGATGTTGCCTTCCTGAATTAAATCAAGAAACTGCAAACCGCGGTTGGTGTATTTTTTGGCGATGGAAATAACAAGGCGCAGGTTGGCCTGAATCATTTCTTCTTTCGCCCGCGCGGTTTCGCGCTCGCTGCTCTGCATGTTTTTGCTGATCTCCTTCAATTCTTCGATGGAAATCTGCGCGGTTTTTTCCATTTCGGCCACTTCGGTCTGTTTTTCCAAAATGGCGTGGCGGAAACGTTCGAGCGCGTTGCTCCACGCGTGTTTTCTGCCGATTTCGCCTTCCAGCCAGTCCAAATCGGTGATGTTGGGTAGGAACTGGCTGATGAAGTAGTCCCTGTCCATCTGCACGCGGTCGAGGCAGATATCGCGGATTTCGCGCTCAAGCTTGCGGATGTTGTCGACTTTTTGCCGCAGGTTGTTGCTCAGGTTTTCGATTTGGCGGGTGGCAAAGCGCACTTCCAAGAGTTTGTGGGCGATGGCGTCGCGGTGTTTCAGATAGTCGGGATGGCGGCTGTTGTGTTCTTTGAGCGCCGCAATCATCAGGCCGTAGCTGTCGCTGATGCCCGAGAAATGCGCCAGCACTTCCTGTTTGAGTTCTTCGAGGTTGATGCTTTCGAGGTTTTCTTCGGAAGATTCGTCTTCGTCGCCCTCTTCTCCGTCGCCCTCTTCTTCGGCCGCGGCGGCACGATCGGACGGTTTGCTGCCCGGCGGGATGATTTCCAAATCGCTCACGCCCAGTTCGTGCATCAGCACTTCGTTGGGATCGAGGATGGCTTCGACGACGTCGTCGACTTTGATTTCGTCGGAGCGGATTTTTTCAATCAGATCGAGGATTTCGGCGATGGAACCCGGGCAGGCGGAAATCGCCTGTATCATGTTTTTCAACGCGTTTTCGATCTTTTTGGCGATGATGATTTCGTCTTCGCGCGTCAGCAGATCGACCTGACCCATTTCGCGCATATACATGCGCACGGGGTCGGTGGTGCGGCCAAACTCGGAGTCGGCGCTCGACAATGCCGCCTCGGCCTCTTCGACGGCGTCGTCGTCGGTCATGCCGGTGCCGCTGTCGTTCATCAGCAGGGTATCGGCATCGGGCGCTTCCTCGGTAACCTGTATGCCCAAGCCCTGAATCATGTTGACAATATTGTCGATCTGCTCTGCATCGGACATATCGTCGGGCAGGGCGTCGTTGATTTCGGCGTAGGTGATGTAACCGCGCTCCTTGCCCTGCAAAATCAGCAGACGCAGGCGCTGGCGCTGTTCTTCGGGAGTCAGCGGACGGTTTTCGTCTTCCCGTTCTTCGTAGTCTTGGGGTTCTTGCTTGCTCATACTCTCATTTCCGTGGGGTTCTTGCGGCGGGCAAAGGGGGCGGGGTGTTCTGCTTCGTGTGCAGCCGGGTGGCAAGTCTGCCGCGCCGTTGGAAAAACGGCCTGCCATAGCGCATGTCGGCTTTCAGGCCCGATGGGGTTTGTTGCCGCCAAATAATGCCGCCGCGCGGAAAAAACAAGGGCGCGGCGGCAAAATATGGCGGAGCGGGACGGCGGATTATAGCGGATAGACAGGCCGCCTGAAAGTTTCAGACGGCCTCTTCGGGCGCGTTTTTTATTTTTAAAGAAACCAGTTACGCAGGCTGTCGAGGCCGCCGTGGCCGATGCACAAATCCGCCGCCTGCCGCGTTCTCGGTTTGGCATGATAGGCAATGCCGCAACCGGCCTCGCGCAGCATGGGGATGTCGTTCGCGCCGTCGCCGACGGCGATTACCTGCTCAGGGCGCAGGCCGAGTTTTTCGCGGTACTCGCGCAGGAGCCGCGCTTTGGTTTCGGCGTCGATAATGCGTCCGTTCAGACGGCCTGTCAGTCTCCCGTCTGCCGTTTCCAGCACGTTGGCAAAGGCGTAGTCCAAGCCCAGCCGCGTTTGCAGGCGGTCGGTGAAAAAGGTGAAGCCGCCCGACACCAGCATGAATTTCACGCCGTGTTTTTTGCACTCGGCCAGCAGGTATTCCGCTCCGGGCGAGAGTTGCAGCACATGGTCGTACACATCTTGCAACACGCTTTCGGGCAGCCCCGCCAGCAGGCCGACGCGCTCGCGCAGCGACTGTTCGAAATCGATTTCGCCGCGCATGGAGCGTTCGGTAATTTCCGCCACCCGCTCTTTCAAACCCGCGCCGGCGGCGATTTCGTCAACGTATTAGATGGTAATCAGCGTCGAATCCATATCGCTGACAATCAGCCCGAAATCCGCAAAG
>CAMURX010000251.1 GCA_947097615.1 uncultured Neisseria sp.
GGCGTTGCCGGATTTCAGGCACAGGGCGGCGGCGTCGGCGGTAACGTTCGGCCGCGATTCGTAGATGATGCCGATTACGCCCAGCGGCACGCGCATTTTGCCGATTTGCAGGCCGTTGGGGCGGGTGCGGAATTCATTCATTTCGCCGACGGGATCGGGCAGTGCGGCAATCTGGCGCAGGCCTTCGCGGATGTGGTCTATGCCCGCGTCGGTCAGGCGCAGGCGGTCGAGCATGGCGGCGTCCAGCCCTTTGGCGGCGGCGTTGTCGCAGTCTTGGCGGTTGGCGGCGAGAACGGCGGCGCGGTGTTTGTCGAGCAGTTCGGCGGCACGCAGCAGCACGGCGTTTTTCACTGCGCCGGGGGCGGCGGCCGCCTGAAAATAAGCGGCGCGGGCGGCGGCGGCTTTGGCGCGGACGTAGGCGGCGGTGTCCTGCATGGGGTTCTCCTTTTTTGTCATTGTGCGTCGTTGTACAGGATTCGGATAATAAACGAACGAAGGCCGTCTGAAAACGGAAAGGCCGTCTGAAAAGAGCTTTCAGACGGCCTCCGGATGCGGTTCGGTACGGCAAACCCGCGCACCGTCGGGCGGCACGCCGCAAAGGCAATGAAAAAGGCCGTCTGAACGCCGCAAAACGGTTTTTCAGACGGCCTTTACAGGCTATTTGGCGGGCTTGATAAGACGGTAGTAAATCTCGCCCTCTTCGATATAGCCCAAATCGACGCGGGCGATTTCGGCGATGGCTTCGCTGCCTTCCTGCAAGTCGGCCACTTCGGCCGACAGGGCGGCGTTGCGCAGGCGCAAGGCGGCGTTGGCGGTTTGGCGCAGCGCAAGCTGTTTTTCCATTCTGGCCGCGTCCTGATAGCTGCCTTTGCCCGCCCACAGTTTGTATTGGAAGAAGACAAAGGCCGAAATCAGAACAAGGGTCACCCACTTCATCACGCAGCCTTATTTGCCGTTTTGGTAAAACGCGGCGCGGCCGGGGTAGTGCGCGGCTTCGCCCAGCTCTTCTTCGATGCGCAAAAGCTGGTTGTATTTGGCCATGCGGTCGGAGCGCGAGAGCGAGCCGGTTTTGATCTGCATGCAGTTGGTAGCGACGGCCAAATCGGCGATGGTGGAATCTTCGGTTTCGCCCGAGCGGTGGCTCATCACGGCGGCGTAGCGGTTGCGCTTGGCCAGCTCGACGGCTTTGAGGGTTTCGCTCAGCGTGCCGATTTGGTTCACTTTCACCAGCAGGGCGTTGGCTACGCCCGCTTCGATGCCTTCGGCGAGGATTTTCGGGTTGGTGACAAACAAATCGTCGCCGACGAGCTGCACTTTGCCGCCGAGTTTTTCGGTGAGCAGCTTCCAGCCTGCCCAGTCGTTTTCGTCCATGCCGTCTTCAATGGAGATGATGGGGTATTTGCCGGCCAGTTTGGCGAGGTAGTCGGCGAACTCTTCGCTTGTCAGGGCGAGTTTTTCGGCGGAGAGGTGGTATTTGCCGTCTTTGTAGAATTCGCTGGACGCGCAGTCGAGGGCGAAGAGGACGTCTTCGCCGGTTTTGTAGCCTGCGGCTTCGACGGCTTCCTGCATCAGTTGCAGGGCTTCTTCATGGCTGGCGAGGTTGGGGGCGAAGCCGCCTTCGTCGCCGACGGTGGTGGGATAGCCTTTTTGGTCGCACAGTTTTTTCAGGGCATGGAACACTTCCGCGCCGCAGCGCAGGGCTTCGCGGAAGGTGGGCGCGCCGACGGGCATAATCATGAATTCCTGAATGTCGAGGCTGTTGTTGGCGTGTGCGCCGCCGTTGATAACGTTCATCATCGGCACGGGCATCGCCATCGGGCCGGCGCCGCCGAGATAGCGGTAAAGCGGCAGGCCGGCGTCTTCGGCGGCGGCACGGGCGACGGCCATGGAAACGGCCAGCGTGGCGTTGGCGCCGAGGCGGCCTTTGTTTTCCGTGCCGTCCAGCTCGATCATGATTTTGTCGATGTAGCTCTGTTCGGAGGCGTCGATGCCGATTAATGCCTGGGCGATTTCGTTATTCACATGCTCCACGGCCTGCAACACGCCTTTGCCGAGGTAACGGGACTTGTCGCCGTCGCGCAGCTCCAAGGCTTCTTTCTGGCCGGTGGACGCGCCGCTGGGCACGGCCGCGCGTCCCATAACGCCGCTTTCCAGCAGCACGTCGCATTCCACGGTGGGATTGCCGCGCGAGTCGAGGATTTCGCGGGCGAAGATGTCGATGATGGCACTCATGGGGTCTCTCCTAAATGTAAATGGGTTGGAATCGAAACGGATAGCTTTCAAACGGCCGCACGGCAAAAGCCCTGCGGCGAAAAGGCGCGATTATACCCGTTAAGGCCGTCTGAAAACCATGCGCGGCAGCGGTTTTCGCGCAAGGCGGTGTATACTGCCGCCGCCGTATTCGCCAGGAAACCGCATGACCGCCGTTTGGAACGCCCCGCCCCCCGCCGCAGAACTCGTCCGCGCCGCCGAAACACAGCGCCGCCTGATAGTCTGCCTGCCCGATTTCCGTCTGCCCGAATTTGCCGCCTCCGCCGCGCCCTGCGGCAGGGAGCGGCATTTTCTTGCGGCCTGGCCGCAGCAGTCGGCCTGCCTGCAATTTGCCGCGCCCAACATCCTGCGCGGCCTGCTGCCCGATTGCGAGCTGTGGCTGATGCCGCCCGCCTGCGCCGAGCGTCTGCACGAACATTTTTCAGGCGGCCTGCACTGGCA
>CAMURX010000252.1 GCA_947097615.1 uncultured Neisseria sp.
GCCGCACCCGCGCCGACGGATTGTTCGGAAAACAGTTCCTGTATCATGACCGAAGCCTGTCCCAGCACGCCGATGCCGGCGGTAACGTTCAGACACAGAATCCAAAACAGCAGGTAAAACTGCGGCGTTTTTATGGCCTGTGAGGCGGTAACGTGTTTGCTGCTGACCAGTTTCCCGCCCGCTTTCGGCACGAAGCCGGCAGGTTTCCAGCCTTCTGCGGGGATGCGGATGGTCAGCGCGCCGAAAAGCATGAAGAAGAAATAGAAGATGCCGAGGACGACGAAGGTTTCCGCCACGCCGACCGAAGTCGCGCTTTTAAAGAAGTCCATCAGCACCACCGACAGCGGGGAGGCCAGCATCGCGCCGCCGCCGAAGCCCATAATCGCCAGGCCCGTGGCCATGCCCGGTTTGTCGGGAAACCATTTCATCAGCGTGGAGACGGGGCCGATATAGCCCAAACCCAGCCCCACGCCGCCGAGTACGCCGTTGCCCAGATACAGCAGCCACAGGTTGTGCTGTTGAACGCCCAGCGCGGAGATGAGGAAGCCCAGTCCGAAGCAGACGGCGGCAACGAACATCGCCTTGCGCGGGCCGACGCGTTCCATCCATCTGCCGAACATCGCGGCCGATGCGCCCAGCACCGCCAGCGCGATGCTGAATATCCAGCCCACGGTGGCCAGCGACCAGTCGCCGGGTGCGGATTCGGTGATGCCGAGGACTTTCGTCAGCGGGGCGTTAAAAACGGAATAGGCGTAAATCTGCCCGATGGAAAGGTGGACCGCCAGCGCGGCGGGCGGCACCAGCCAGCGGTTGAAGTCGGCCGGCGCTACGGTGTTTTCTTTATCTAGGAAGGACATAAGAGTAGATATATGGGAAGTTAAAAAGAAGAGGCCGTCTGAAAAGCTTTTTTCAGACGGCCTTATTCTAACCAAATTTAACGCAGGTCAAGATGAAATATCTTGACTTTCAAAATGACTGAATTTTGTTTGCCCGACAACGGCGGCGGATGGGCGGGAAGACGCTGTTTTTCCGCTTATCGGCCTTATCCGCCTATCACGACGGCCTGCGCGCCGGCGGCCAGCCATGCGTTGCGGAAGGCGGCCGCCGTTTCGGCGGGCGCGGCCACGGCCAGCGGTACGGTGCAGCCTTCGGCCAAGGCTTCGAGTACGGCTTGTGCGTCCGAACCGTCCGCCACGCGCCACAACAAAACGTCGGTTGCCGGATGTGCCGCCGCCGCGCGGTATTCGTTTGCGTCCGCCACCTCTACCCATACGCTTTCGGCCTGTGGCGGCCTGCCGGAGGTTTGCAGTACGCCGATGGGCAATAAAATATTCGCTTCCTGCGGCAAGGCCGACGCATACGGCACGACGCGGTATGCGCCCATGCCGTTTTCGCCGCAAAGCGCGCCGTCGGCGGAAAGTGCCAGTTCGGTCGGCACGGAGAGGGCTTTGAGCAGCGGGCCGTTGGCGGGCAGCATGGGGGAAACGGTGAAGTCGCCCGCCTTCTGCCACGACCATGTCTGGCCTTCGCGCGCCTGTATGCCGCCCGACCATTGGTCTGCCGCCACGCGGTAAAAACGCAGGCGGACGCGGGCGTGTTCGTAGGAATGGATGCGGCACAGCCACGGCACGGCGGCATGGATGCGGATGCCGAGTTCTTCTTCAAATTCGCGTTGCAGCGCGGCGGTTTCGCTCTCGCCGGCCTCGACCTTGCCGCCGGCAAATTCCCAATAGCCGGCATAAGGCTTGCCTGCCGGACGGGAAGACAGCAGGTATTCGCCTTTGCCGTTCAGGATGATGCCGGCGACGACGTGAAGCAAGGGGCGGGAATCGGCTGTATTCATATCGCTCTGTTCCTTGTCAAATGGTTTTCAGACGGCCTTAAAGTATAAGGGAGCCGTCTGAAAAGCGGGTTGGGATGTTTGTCCGGCGTTTAATGCGCCCCTTTTTGCATCAGCAGGCCGATTTTACCGTTTTCGGATTGTCCGATGTCGGGCAGGATGTCGTCGCCGGTAAACGGTTCGCCGTCGTTTCCCACGCTGCGCAAGTAATAATGCGTGTCGCCGCTGCGTTCGTAATAAAACAATCGAAACGGCTCGGAACTCAAAGGCGTGCTACTTGTATCGTATATAAATATCGGCTTGTTCGGCTGGGATTCTTGGAGCTGCTCCAGTGATTCAGGATAGACACCGTGTTGCAGGCGGTAGAATTCGACTTCGGAAACTAACGTAGACAAAGTATTGACCGCCAGTTGCCGCCTCATTTCGTCGTACACGCCTCCGCGCTGGACAAAGCCGAAATAAAACAACGCGCCGTATATTGCAACGGTGCATAACATTCCTGCGGAGGCAATGAGGGCAACGATTTTTGCGCCGTGTTTGCGCCGTTCCAAGATGCCCCAAATCAAAGCCGCCAAGCCGAAAGGCAGGCCGAGCAGGGGGATGAAGGAGACGGCGGCCAAAATGTAGGCGGCTATGTGGATTTTGGCCCGCGGTGCGGAAGGGGCGGTATTGTCGGTATTTTCTATCATGATGTTTCCGAGTATGGGTTTTGAGGCCGTCTGAAAACGCTGCATCGCGTCGGCGGGCGTTTTCAGACGGCCTTTTCTGTTTTATCCGCGCTGTTTGGCGATGTCGGGCGTATCAACGGCTACGTCGGCATTTTGCGCGCGATGGCGCAGGGCGTGGTCGATCAAGACCAATGCCAGCATA
>CAMURX010000253.1 GCA_947097615.1 uncultured Neisseria sp.
GAAAAATTCGCGGATGCAAGGAAAAAAGCACAGCAAGATTGGACATCTTGCGAGCCTTTTTGACGCGGCAGGCGCGGATTTTACCAAAAACACCGCCACAAGGCTGATTGTCAACAGACCCTAGATCTCAGCCGACAAACGCCTGCGGGTTGGCGCGGATAAAGCGCATCAGCAGCTGGTCGAGCGGCCGGCAGTTTTCCAGCAGGTAAAACTCGTCGTCGAATTTTTCCAGCGGGTTGTCGCGGTAGGAATCGCAGAAGACTTCCAGCGAACCATCCTGTCGCTCGGCGAGGCGCTCGTTTTCGTAGCAGGCGTTGGCGCGGCGCACGAGGTCGGCGTATTTCGGCGCACCGACGAGTTCGCAGGCTTCGGGCAGGTAGGCCGCCGCTTCGGCTTCGGTGTTGTAGTAATACTGGTTGAAGCCGCCGTTGTCCACTTCGCCCGCCAATATATAGAGGGCATACACGGCACGACGCTCGGGGCTGAGGGTTTTCAGGTATTCCTCTTCCGAAAGTCCGACGGGCGCCTGCGCGGCCAAGGTGTCGAACACGGTGAGCACCAGCTCTTCGTCGGGCGTTTGTGCGAGGATGTCCGCGGTGAGTTTTTCGTGGATGACGCGCTTGTCGAAGGCTTCGAACATTTCGGCCACTTCGGCAAAAAGCTGCTGCGACTCGCGCTTGAACTCGGCACGCTCTTCTTCGCTCATTTCGGCGAGCATTTGTTGCAGGTCTTCGTCGGCCAAGCCGTCGAACAGCTCGGCAAAATCGGTGTTTTCCATGGCGGGGGTTTCCTTGCAATCAGGCCGTCTGAAAGGCTTTCAGACGGCCTTTTCCGTTTATTTGTCTTCGTCCTGCTTCTCGCGCCACAGCACCAGCAGCTTGCCGATGTGCTGCACCAAAAACGCACCCGTCGCTTCGCACAGGGCTTCGGCCGCCGCCACGCGTTCGGCTCTGTCGTCGCCCGCCACACGCACTTTAATCAGTTCGTGCGCCGCCAGCGCGGCGTCGGTTTCTTTAATCACGGCGTCGGTCAAACCATGTTGGCCGATCATCACCACGGGGTTCAGGTGGTGGGCACGGGCTTTGAGCGCGAGAATCTGTTTGGTGTCGGGTGAGTTGTCCATAGTGTCTGCCTGCCGGAAAAATTGCGGATTTTACGCGAAAGAAGGGGCGGTGTCATAAGAGGCCGTCTGAAAATCGTGTAGAATGGCGGCCTTTTGCATTTTCGGGGTTGGCGATGGCCGCGCGTTCCAAATCTTCCAAAGCATGGCTCAACGAGCATGTGAACGACCACTACGTCCACCTCGCACAAAAAGACGGCTACCGCGCCCGCGCCGCCTACAAACTTTTAGAAATCAACGAAAAAGACAAACTCATCAAGCCCGGCACGGTATTGGCCGACTTGGGCAGCGCGCCGGGGAGCTGGTCGCAGGTGGCGGCAAAACTGGCGGGAGCGTCGGGCAAAGTGTTCGCCCTCGACATCCTGCCAATGGAGGCCGTCGAGGGTGTGTCCTTCATTCAGGGCGACTTCCGCGAAAACGAAGTGTTGGCGGAATTTGAAGCCCTGCTCGGCGGCCGCTCGCTCGACCTTGTAATCTGCGATATGGCACCCAATATGAGCGGCCACGCGGTCACCGACGCGGCAAAAAGCCTTTATCTGAACGAACTGGCCTTGGATTTCGCCCGAAACCACCTGAAAACGGGCGGAAATTTTTTGGTCAAAGCATTCCAGGGCGCGGGCTACCAGCAGTTTCTCGCCGAAATGCGCCTCAGCTTTGCCGCCGTGTACACGCGCAAGCCCGAAGCCTCGCGCAATCGTTCCAGTGAGGTTTACTTATTGGGCAAAAATAAAACCTGACAATCCGTCGGGGCTCGGCTTACAATCGCGCCCCTGTTTTTCCACCGTTTATCAATATTTCCTGGAGTCCGTTTTTGTGAGGAGCATCGTAAAAAACCTGCTGATTTGGTCGGCCTTGATTATCGGACTGATGGCGGCGTTCAATGCCGTCAAAAGCCAGAGGGACGAAGCGCGCCAAATCGAATATTCCCAGTTTGTCCAACAGGTTGACAAAGGCGAAATCGCAGCAGTCACCATAGAAGGCTCGGCGCTGGCGGGCTACACCATCAAAGGCGAGCGCACCGACAAGAGCAAATTCTCCACCAACGCGCCACTGGACTACCAACTCTCCGACCGCCTGCTGGCGAAAAAAGTCCGCGTCCAAGTCACACCCGAAGAACGCCAGAGCATGCTCAGCAGCCTGCTGTTCAGCCTGCTGCCCGTTTTGCTGTTAATCGGCGCATGGTTTTACTTTATGCGCATGCAGGCGGGCGGCGGCAAAGGCGGTGCGTTTTCCTTCGGCAAAAGCCGCGCCCGCCTGTTGGACAGCAGCGCCAACAAAGTCACCTTTGCCGACGTGGCAGGCTGCGACGAAGCCAAAGAAGAAGTGCAGGAAATCGTCGATTACCTGCGCGCACCCAACCGCTACCAGAGCCTCGGCGGCCGCATGCCGCGCGGCATTTTGCTGGCGGGCAGCCCGGGTACGGGCAAAACCCTGCTGGCCAAAGCGATTGCCGGCGAAGCGGGCGTACCGTTTTTCAGCATTTCCGGCTCTGATTTCGTAGAAATGTTTGTCGGCGTAGGCGCAAGCCGCGTGCGCGATATGTTTGAGCAGGCCAAGAAAAACGCGCCCTGCATCATCTTT
>CAMURX010000254.1 GCA_947097615.1 uncultured Neisseria sp.
TTGTGCGGTCAGGAAACGGCCGTGCATATCCCAGCCGACATTGAGGGCGCGTCCTTTGACGGCGGCCATGCGGTCGTGCAGATGGCCGTAGAGGTGGTATAGGCCGTGGTGGATGCCGTCCCATTCGTATAAGGGATAGTGGCACAAAATCGCGGTATTGCTGATTTCGGGCAGTTTGAGCCGCAGGTAATGGCTGGCGGACGAGAGCAACGGATGGCCGTCGGCTTTGCGCGTGTTGAGGAAATGTGCTTCGTTTTGCCGAATCAGGTAGTCGTGGTTGCCGTAGATCAAATGGTGTTGCCCGTTAAGCCGTTGCAGCACGGCTTCGATGTGTGCGGGCTTTTTGGCAAAGCAGACATCGCCGAGGTTGTACACAGTGTCTTTCGGGGTAACGACGCGGTTCCAGCAGTCGATCAGGTATTCGTTCAGCTCGTCAGCGTTATCGCTTTGCAGGCGGAATTGCGGGCAGTATCGGGCGATGTTGGGATGGGAGAAGTGCCAGTCGGCGGTGAAATAGGTTTGGGGCATGGGATACTCGGTTTCTGGTGATCTGACAATGAAAAATAAGGTGCAGGCTGCTTTTTAGGCCGTCTGAAACAGGGTTGTGATGATAAAAAAACAGCCTGCACTTTTTGCCCGCCTATCTGCCGGTCAATACCAACCGTTGGCAGAAAGCTTCCCAGTCTGCAAGGTTCACGGCGTGTAAGCCGTCTGCTAACCGGTGTACATCGGAAGAGCAGGCGGTGTGCCAATAGGTGTAAAACGGTAGTTTGGCGATGTCGGCTTCCGATACGGCAGGGGCATTGTCTTGTCCTGGCGTATGCACAATCGGCAGGCCGAAATAGCTGTATTGGCCGTCTTCCTCTTGATTGCCTGTGTGGCCGGTTTGGCCGCGGTGTTTACCGGTACGGACAAATCGGCGGCAGAATGCGTTCCAATCGTGCAGAAACACGGCGGCTTGTCCGTCTATCAGGCTTTTGGCGGAACCGATGCTGCTGTCCCGCCAAAACGGGTAGAACGGCAATTCGGCGATGTGGCGCTCCATGACGACCGGACAATCGCCCTGCCCTGCCGGCCGCATCACCGGAACGCCGAAACAGGCGGTTTCAGGCAAGGTATCTGCAGGCTGCATGAAGGCGTTTTGCAGGATAACGGCCGCTTCGGCAGGATCGATACCCAAACAGTCGATGGCAGGCTGCAAGGTTGCGGGCAGGTCGCAAAAGCAGCCTGCACCTTCCGGCAGGTAGTACACCGAGTTGTGCGTACGTGCCAGCGGTGCCGCCCATAGGGTAACGGGCGAGGTACGGATTCGGCTGCCTGTGGTAAAGCGTCCCGCCCCGTCTTGGGCGACCGTGCCGTACAACACGGCATACTCGGATTTGCCGGGCGTGTGGTAGCGCGTGAATGTCCAGTCGGTGAGCTTGCAGGGGGAGAGGGTGCTATTGTGGGGATGTTTGGATGGGATCGGGTTGTTGGGGGTGTTGGGCATGGTTCATTCCTTGAAGGGCGGTTTCAGGCAGCCTCAAACATAGGCCGCAGGCACGGCAACCAAATTC
This sequence comes from uncultured Neisseria sp., assembly GCA_947097615.1. Lineage (GTDB taxonomy): Bacteria > Pseudomonadota > Gammaproteobacteria > Burkholderiales > Neisseriaceae > Neisseria. Next base: position 1,557 of record CAMURX010000254.1, read on the forward strand.
TCCGCCAACCAGATTTTTTGCGGGTACTGGTTGATGATCGTGCCGTGGGCGATGCCCAATTCGTTTGCCGGCAGCGTATTGCGCAGCAGGTTGAAAGCGGCGGCCATTTTTTTATTGGGATTGGCGGTAGCCTTGATTTCAACGGGATACAGCATCTGCTGATGTTCGATCAGTAGGTCGATTTCTTTTTGATTGGTGTCGCGGTAAAAATAAATCGGCGGTTCTTGACCTTGGTTGTGGAAGGATTTGATGATTTCGCCCACGATGAAGGTTTCAAAAAACTGCCCGCTCTTGGCTCCGTTTTGAATGGTTTCCGGCGTCAGCCATTTGGTCAGGTAGGCCATCAGGCCGGTGTTCAGCATATAGACTTTCGGGGTTTTGATGGCGCGTTTGAGGTGGTTGTTGCCGTAGGGTTGCAGCAGATAGACGATGCCCGATGTTTGCAGCACGGTGAGCCACCGCTTGACGGTATCCACCGATACGCCGATTTCCTGGGCCACGCTGCTGTAATTCAATAACTCCCCGCTGCGGGCGGCAATAGCAATCATGAACCGAGTGAAATCGCCGCTGCTGCCGACATTAACCAATTGGCGCACGTCGCGTTCGATATAGGTGGCGACATACGAGGCATAGTAAACCTGCCAGTCGGTTTCGGGCTGCTCGTATAAGCGCGGCATATCGCCGCGGTGGATAATCTGCCAGATATTTTCGTGTTCGGGTAAACTGGATACAGGGTTCCGGTCGGCCAAATAGCCTTCGTCCGGCACAAAGGCCGTCTGAAAATCATCACCGCGCATTTCGCGCCACGACAGTCCGTTTAACTTCAATACCGCAATGCGTCCGGCTAGACTTTCACTGACGTTTTGCATCAGCTCAAAAGCCTGCGAACCGGACAACAGGTACAGGCCGTTCTGCTTTCGCCGGTCTATATCCATTTTCAACAGGGGAAACAGCTCGGGGGCGTATTGGACTTCGTCCACAATCAGCGGCGGCGTGTGGTTCAATAAAAACAGTTGCGGCTCGTTTTTGGCTTGGTCGAGCAGCAAGGGATCGTCTAAGGTAAGGTATCCGTATTCGGGCGCAATGTGCTGAAGCAGCGTGGATTTGCCGACCTGCCGCGCACCGGT
>CAMURX010000255.1 GCA_947097615.1 uncultured Neisseria sp.
CAGGCGCAAACCGAACTGCTGCTCGCACGCCTGATGCCGTCTGAAAACCAACTCCCGCCAAGCCTGCACGAAACCATGCGCTACGCCGCCCTCGACGGCGGCAAACGCCTGCGCCCCCTGCTCGTGCTTGCCGCCTCCGAACTGGGCGAAGCCGTTCCCGATGCCGTCGAAGCCGCGATGGCGGCCATAGAACTCATACACGTCTACTCCCTCGTTCACGACGACATGCCCGCCATGGACAACGACAGCCTGCGGCGCGGCCGCCCCACCTGCCACATCCGCTACGGCGAAGCCGCCGCCCTGCTCGCGGGCGACGCCCTGCAAACCCTCGCCTTCGACATCCTCGCCCGCCCCACCGCCCTGCCGCCCGCGCGCCAGCTCAAAATGCTCTCCGTCCTCGCGCGCGCCTCCGGCAGCCTCGGCATGGCGGGCGGGCAGGCCATAGACCTCGCCAACGTCGGCCGCAGCATCACCCAAAGCGAACTCGAACAAATGCACAGCCTGAAAACAGGCGCACTCATCCGCGCCGCCGCCGCCCTCGGCGGCCTCAGCTGTCCCGACCTGACCGACAACGACCTGCAACGCCTCGACCGCTACGCCGCCCGCCTCGGCCTCGCCTTCCAAGTCATAGACGACGTACTCGACTGCGAAGCCGACACCGCCACACTGGGCAAAACCGCCGGCAAAGACGCCGACAACGACAAACCGACCTACGTCAAACTCATGGGCCTGTCGGCCGCACGGCAATACGCCGAAACACTCGTGGCGGAAGCACTCGAAACACTCGAACCCTTCGGCAGCCGCGCCGCACACCTTCGCGGCCTCGCCCAATTCGTTACCGCGAGGAAAAACTGACCCCAAAAAAACACAGAGGCCGTCTGAAAACCCGACACATCAAGTTTTCAGACGGCCTTCATTCCAAATAACGGAAACAATGGCGGACAAACAACAAAAAATCAATATAAAATCCCCGCAAAACAACCACAAATATAGTGGATTAACAAAAATCAGGACAAGGCGGCGAGCCGCAGACAGTACAAATAGTACGGAACCGATTCACTTGGTGCTTCAGCACCTTAGAGAATCGTTCTCTTTGAGCTAAGGCGAGCCAACGCTGTACTGGTTTTTGTTAATTCACCATACAGCAAAACACACCAATCTCGGCCTATTTAAACGTCGCCCCACCAACCTCACCCGCAAACGCAAGAAAGGCACACCCATGTCCCTCAACCCCGTCTACCTTTGGAACCCGCAAAACTTTCCCGACCCGCAGGCCATGCTGCCCGACGGCTTCGACGCGGCACACCGCATCGTCTCCGAATGGGCCGACCAACCCCTGCCGCAAGGCGCGGACACAAGCGCGTTTGACAAACTGGCCGGATACATCGCCGAAGCCGCCCGTAGCGGCAAAGCCTCGGCCGACTTCAAAGCCGCTTACGCCGACATCACAACCCAAGTGGCCGAACAACTGAAAAGCCGCGCCATACTCGAACTGTACGAACACTATCTTGAGCTGATGCCGATACTGACCTGCCGCAGCGAAAGCCTGGGCCTCGTGCTGTACGACGCCAACGGCTACCTGCTGCTGCCCGACGGCCGGGAATACCCCGACCAAGAAACCCAAGACGAAATCGCGGCATACTGGCGGCAGCGCGAAGCCGAAGAACAAAAATGGCGGCAGGAAAACAGAGGCCTGCCGAAGAACATCAAAGACTTCTACAAATACTTCCGCCCCAAAGTGGACGAACTGATGGCGCGCCACGGCTTCGAATACGCGCCGCATTTGTTCAATACCGAGACACACAAACGCAAGAAATTGGAACCGGACGTCATCATCTACGCCAAACCGATAACAAACGGCCAGCAGACGATATACATCGACTACGAAGATATTTACAAAGACGGCGAATACAGCGGACTGGGCTTGAGCTGGTATCTTTCCGACGAAACCGTGGAGCGGATTTACCTGCACGAGCTGGACAATATTACCCCGATTTACGGCCAAACAGAGAAAAAACAATTGATTAGGGGGGGTGGTTGATATGGAATACTACCTATCCAAGACGTGGTACCACACCGGCCCGTCAGTCAGCTACAAAACCGAAACCGAGATAGAGGCGCTGCTGGCCTATTGGGATCAGAAGCTGCGGGAAGTATCATGGATCGATACCTACGACGATGTGGAAACCTATATCGACCGCCATATGATTTATCAGGACAGCCCGGAAGAGGCATCAAAGCACGGGTTCAATACAGCGATACTGCCCCGCCGCCTGGTGATCGCCTATCTGCGCGGGCAGCGGGATTTGGCGGCCTTGGCGGACGAATGGCTGTATAAGAAGAACTATGCTTCCATAAACAAACAAATAACCATAGATAATTTGGCAAAAACCGTTCCTTATCTTGAGAAACTGTGTGGTAAATAAGCATTGAAGGGGCGGGCTTTCGCCCGCTTTCCGTATCTCCCGCCCGCCGCCCCTTTTCAACACCACCGAAAGAAAGGCATACCCATGTCCCTCAACCGCACCGCCGCAAGGCATCCGCCGATATAGTCAGGTTTGCGGAATCGGTAAAAGGCCGTCTGAAAACACCACACATCATGTTTTCAGACGGCCTTCCCCATGGCTGCCGCATGAAGCGGTTTCAGCATAAACGGTAATATTTTTCATTGCATAC
>CAMURX010000256.1 GCA_947097615.1 uncultured Neisseria sp.
CTGCCATTTTATGCCGAAAAATCCGCTTCAAAAGTTGAATGTCAACACACCCTAGTAAATCTGCGCCGCCGTGACGGGCAGGTTTTCCACGGCGGCCATAATGTCTTCGGTTTTCTGGCGCTGGCGCAGGAAGGCGCCCATGCTGATTTTTTCCATTTTCGGCGTCGGCAGAGCGACGGTGGCGGGGTTGACATGCTGGCCGTTGATGCGAGCTTCGTAGTGCAGGTGCGGGCCGGTGGAGCGGCCGGAGGTGCCGACGAAGCCGATGACTTCGCCCGCCCTCACGCGCCCTGCGGCGGGGGAGAACGCGCTGAGGTGGCCGTAGATGGTTTCCACGCCGCCGCCGTGTTCCATCACGACGGCATGGCCGTAGCCGCCCTTCCAGCCTTTGAAGGTGATGGTGCCGTCGGCGGGGGCGTAAACGGGCGTGCCGACCGGGGCGGCGTAGTCGATGCCGGTGTGCATTTTCACGGTGTGCAGGATGGGGTGGACGCGGATGCCATAGGGCGAGGAGATGCGGGTGTAGTTTTGCAGCGGCATGTACATGAAGCCGCCGTTGGCGTTTTCGGATTTGAGCGGCTCGCCTTCGTAGTTGTAGTAGCCGCCCGCGCCGTCGCCTTTGTCGTAGTAGTAGGCGCGATAGGTTTGGCCGCCTTTGACGATTTCCACGCCGAGGATGTCGCCGGTGGCCATTTCCTGGCCGCGGAAATACATGGTGTCGTAGAGCAGGCGGATTTGGTCGCCTTCGAGCAGGCCGTCGACGTCGAACTGCTCGCTGAAAATATCGCGCAGAAGCTCGCGCAACTCGACGCCGACGCCCGCCTGCGCCAGCGAGCCTTTGGCCGAAGTACGCACGGTGACGGACACCAGCGTCGGCAGGGTTTTCATCTCGATTTCGCTGGTAGAGGCCTGCCACTTGCCTTTGATTCTGCCCAGCGCGATCAGGTTTTTCTCGCCGTTGTCGTCGTCGTTGAAAAACTGGATGGCGGCGGGGCGGTTTTCGCTGTCCATCAGCACGCTGACGGTCTGCCCAGGGTGCAGCCTCATCAAGCGTCTTTCGGCGGCGTCTTTGCCGAGCGCGTTGGCAATGTCGGCATCCGACAAGCCGTAGCGGTGCAGCATGGTTTGCAGTGTGTCGCCCTCTTTCACCGCCTCTTCCAGCCAGTAGCTGCTTTTGCTCTCCTGTGTCCCACCCTGCGGCGGCGGCAGCTCCTGTACGATGCGCCGTGCCTGGTGCGCTTTGCCGCCGTCTGAAGCCAAACCGTACAAAACCGCCAAAGCGGTGGCCGAAATCAGAAGACCCGCCACGGCGTAGCGAGTGTGTTTGTGTTGCCTGATGCGGCGGAGAAAATCTCTGTCCATTCTTCGTCGGATAACCGTTTCTGATAAATCGGCATGACAAGCCCTTAATTTAAACGGTTTTTTAATGATTTGTGGGGCGCGCAGTGTACCACAAACGTTTTTTTGCAAAACGCCGTCCGCGGCAAAAGCGCGTAAAATGCGCCCCTTTTGCGCCGCCCGCACGCCATGAACACCACCATCGCCCTCCCCTCTTTCCTCAGGCCGTCTGAAAACCTGCCGCTGCCGCCGACGAGCGCCCTCGATTTCTTCCTGCGCTTCGGCCGTTTCACCCCCGATCCCGCATCCGCCGCCGCGTTCCGCGCCCGCTGCCTGTGGCAGGGCAGCCTGCGCCGCCTGCTCGCCGACAGGCTCGGCCTGCCGCCCGACACACCCTGCATCCCCGCCGCGCCCGTCAGCCAGCAGATGGGCATGAACCAGGCACACCTCGCTTCCGGCCGCCTCTTGGGCATCAGCGCGGACGAAGCCGCCCGATGGTGTGAAGGACTGAGCGCGTTTTTCGCCGACCAAGGCTGGCAATTCCATCCCTGTTTCCCCGACCTCTGGCTGCTCACCCTGCCGCAAGTGCCCGCATGGCGCGACGTGCCCTCCGTTTTGGAAGCCGACGGGCAGGCCGACGCTATGGAGCGCATCGAACGTCTCGCCCCGCTCGACTGGCTGGCCGCGCAGACCGAAATCCAAATGTGGCTGCACGCCCACCCGCTCAACGCCCGCCGCCCCGTGCCCGTCAACGGCGTCTGGCTGTGGAACGACTCCGTCGGCAGCGCCGCCTACGGCCTGACCGCCGCCGACAACAGCTGGGCTTTGAGCAAAAACACCGCCGCCGCCCCGCGCGATTGGGCGCAATGGGAAAACCTGTTATCGAAGCAGCCGCAGCCCGTTTCAGACGGCCTCATCTTCCTCGAAGGCGCGGAAGAAGCCGCCGACTACGAAAGCTACTGCCGCCTGCTGCAAACATGGGAAAAAGACTTCTTCGCCCCCGCCCGCGCCGCCCTGCAAAGCGGCCGTCTGAACAGCCTCACGCTTACCGCCGACGGCGCACACGGCGGCAGCCTCACCGTCGCTGCCAAAGCGGGGCGCGCGTTCTGGAAACGGAAAAAAACCTTCGACGGCAGGCTGGGCTGAGCACGGCCTTTTGCCGGGCATAGGGACGGCGGCCGCATAAATATCCGACAGATTGCAGCAGCAGGCAAAAAGCGTTTCTGCGAAACGCCACCCCCTGCCCTCCCCCGCGCGGGTGTACAGACCGGACACAAAGGTAACACCCGTACGAAGACATAGGTAACACTTC
>CAMURX010000257.1 GCA_947097615.1 uncultured Neisseria sp.
ATGACCGACAAAATAGGTGTGATAGTCCTCCACCTCAATGTTATAAACATAGTCGCAATATTCATGATCGCATTCACCATATTTCAACAATGGAACTATCGCCTGTATATCAGGATGGTTATCAGTATTAGGATATTCACGTACCTCTTCAGTAGGCAACAGGCAACCTGTCATCACCGATGTTATACTGTTAAATTTAATACCTCCTCCCTTTAAAATCAAAGGTTTGTTACTACGGAAATCAACAATACCCATGGCATCGCTGGGATTGTAAACGCGTACAATTTGGCAATCAGGGTCAGGGCAAATTGTTCCTAATAGTTTACTGCTGTCTTCAAATGTATTGACATAAGCCACATCATTATCAAATGTCCGCAAGGAATGGCATTCCGTCCCCTCCAATCCTAACGCAGGCGTCCAACCTTCCGGCTCGCGAACCAGCGTTTCTACTCCATTTTCATCTATCTTGTGCTCAATCAACCTGTCCGCCCAAAACGGATGCTCTTCGGTGCAGAACAAATAGCCCGTCCCGTGCCGCGTAATGAAACTCTGATAAATAATCCGCTGTTTTTCTGCCGATTTGAAGGTGGAAAGCACTCGTTTGTAGGCGTTTTCGCCGTCGGGGTTATTCTCATCGCGCGACAAGACCATATCGCCGACTTTGATTTGGTCGATGGGAACCAGGCCTTTGTCGGTATGCACCAGTGTGCCCGCCACAAAGCAGGCATGGCTGCTGGGAAGGCATTCCGCTGCATCGAGCGGCAGTTGAAAACCGTGTGTCAATGACATCACTGTGATGCACAGCGGTGCATCGTCATTCAAAAACGCCTGCCAGCCGTCCACGCTTTTCGGTTTCAAACCGTTCTGCGCGAAAAAGCCCAGCATGGTTTCGCGCCGCCCCGCGCTTTCGGCGGTGAGCAGAATCCGCCCGTCAAACGCCGTCTGAAAGTTTTGCAAAGCCTGCAAAGGCTGCTCCGACTGGCGGTTTACCGCCACATTCGGCAACGCAAACGCCCCTCCGCCCAGCTCGGGCAGAATCTGAGGATAGGCTTTCAGGCAGCCTGAAAACTGATCCGCCGCCAGATACAGATGCTGCGGCGGCAGCGGCGGATAAGTTGCATCGCCCTGCGCCATCTGGAAACGCGATTTCACTTCCGCCTCAAACCGCCGCGCCTCGGCGTGCACATCGCCCACGCACACCGCCAGCGCGTCGCCGCCGATGTAGTCAAACAGCGTCGCGCAGCCGTCTTCAAAAAACAGCGGCAGATAATATTCCACCCCCGCGCCAAACTGCCCGCCGCTCACCGCCTTATACACCGCCGCATCGTTCGGATTGCCGTTTATCTCCTCGCGGAAACGGCTGCGGAAGATTTTTTGCGCCTCGTCATCGGTGGGGAACTCGTGCGCGGGCAGCAGGCGGATTTCCGACACGGGCGCGACGGTGCGCTGGCTGTCGGGGTCAAACGTTTTGATACTGTCAATCTCATCATCAAACAAATCAATGCGATACGGCGTGTCGCTGCCCGTGGGGAACAAGTCCACAATCCCGCCGCGCACGGCAAATTCGCCGCCCGCCACCACGTTGGATACCGCGCTGTAACCTGCTTCCACCAGATTCTGCCGCAGCGCGGCAATATCCAGCCGCTGCCCCGTTTTCAGCCAAAACGTGCGCCCCAAGAGAAACGGCGCGGGCGCAAGCCGCTGCATCGCCGTGGACACCGGCACAAACAGCGCGTCCGCCAAACCGTTTTTGAGCTGCCACAACACCGACAGCCGCTCGGACACCAAATCCTGATGCGGCGAAAAACGCTCATAGGGCAGCGTTTCCCAGTCGGGCAGAAACAGCGCGTTGTCCTGCGGGCGGAAAAACTGCCACGCCGTTTGCAACCGCAGCGCGGTTTCCGCATCGGGCGTGAACACGATTTTCAGCGTTTTGGGCGGCAGGTTTTGCGTTAAAAAATACGGCAGGCTGCCGGCGGTAAGGTTCAGCCAGCGCACGCGCGGGGCGGATGGGGTGGGGAGGGGGAGGGTCATGGTTTAGGTTTTTGTGTTTGGGGTTGGTTGGAGAAAAGGGGGCAGCCTGAAAAACGGTTTAGGGCGGTTTTCAGGCTGCTTTTGGCTTGGGTTCGCCTACTCGCTGGCAAGCCATATGGATTGTTCCGCGTCGCGGTTGTCGATGCGGTGGTAAAAGCGGACGGTGTTTTTCAAGCCCGCCTGCATCAGCCGTCGGCACAAATCGCCGCTGACGATGGTTTGCGTGGGGTAATCGGCGTCCGTGGCGATGGATATGCCCCAGTCAAATGCGTCTTTGAGCTGCTGCACGTCAAATTCGTATTCTTCGCAGCCGTCAAAGCCCGTTTTTTCGTAAACGCTGCGGGCAAAATCGGTGGCGTGTTCGTGGTTGGTAGCGTGCAGGGCGAAGAAATCGTCGGATACACCGTGCCCGTTGATGGCAATGTCTAAAAACTGCACCCAGCGCCGCCCGGCTTCGGGCTGCAAAAGGGTTTTGACTTTTTGGCTGACGATTGAGGTTGTTAGATCTTGAAATTAATCCATACTTATACTAAAAATTATAATGAATGATTTTTAACTCTATTCCTAACTCAGATAATAATTGAATT
>CAMURX010000258.1 GCA_947097615.1 uncultured Neisseria sp.
GGAGGTATTGGGGGCGGAAACAGCCGAAAACCTGTGTTTGGGTTTCGGCTGTTGGGGGAAGGGCTTTTTTGCAAAGGTCTCAATAGATATAAAAACAACACACTTAACGATTGCCATAAAACCGCTGTTTCAGCCATTTTCCTTTCGGGCAATATGCCTCAGACACAATATCGAAAATGAAATCACTGCACAATCAATCAGGCGGATTATTTGTGTGGCGGCATGACCCAACGGCACGGGAACAATGATTTGCCAGATGGAAAAGCCAAACAGCGATAGTATGGCGCAAAGAATCCAAAAACGGTATTTTTGTTCATTGGTTTGACGAGAGCGGTATGGCCGGCGGCGGGCTGTATGGAATACAAAGTACAGGCAGGTGGTTAGGCCTATTACACCGCCGCCGTATTGCAGCCATTTAAAGATTGGCAGAAACAATACGGTTTGTTGCAGCACGGGGAAATGCTGCACAAACCAGCCGGTGGAGTGGGTAAACGCATCAAGGAAAAGATGGGTGGTCATGCCGAATAAGGCACTCGGTATGAAGAGGGCGGCTTTGATTTTATGAAAATCTACATTTTCAGACGGCCTATAAGGGGCGGCATTAAGGCAATTTGGTAAAAAATTAGACAAAGTGTCCCGCCACAGGGCAAGATAAAGCCAATAAACCGCGAAGCACAACGGCAGGTTCGGCCACAGCATATCGGCCAAACCATGTCCGCCGGATACGGCACGTCCATGCAGAAAATAGACGAAATCAGGAGAAAGGCTTCCGATGACCAATGCAGGGAAATGGCAATAACGGCAGCGTGAAAACGGCAAAACGGCAATCGGGTGGGCAAGGGTAAACGGCATATTTTGAAATCCGATGATGATGCGGAACCGCGATTTTGTCGAAGGAAGGGCTTTTTTGCAAAGGTATCGATGTAACAGAATGAATTTGTTCGGATTCGCCCAACGGCGCTTTCAGACGGCCTCTGCCGCGCCATACAAAAAGGCCGTCTGAAAACGCCTTGTGCATTTTCAGACGGCCTTTTGTGTGTCGCTACGGCAGTCAGGAAAAATCAAACAAATCGGGCTGCGCCGTTTCGCCGGTCACGCGCACGTCGGCCTCGCCCTCAGCAAAGGTGATGTGCAGCGTCTGCCCCTGTTTGAGCAGCGCGGCGTCGCGCACGACCTGGCCGCGGCCGTTTTTCACCACGGAAAAACCGCGTGCCAGAATGTGCTGCGGCGACACGGCCTCCAACAGCGCGGCCTGTTTTTCCAAACGCTGTTTTTTCGCCGCCGACAGCAGGGCGAAGTTGCGCGACAAGGCCGTCTGAAAAGCGTTCAGACGGCCTTTTGCCGCCGCCGTGTCAGGACGGGCGTGTTGCAGCAGCAGACTCTGCCGCGCCAGCGTTTCCCTTTGCAGGCGCAGATTGGCGCGCATGGCGGCGGACAGCCTTTGCGCGAGGACGGCGGTTTGGCCACGCTGCGCGTCGAGTTTCTGGCGCGGGTGGCGGATTTGGCGGGCAAACCAGTCAACGCGCTGGCTGGCGCCGTGGTAACGCTGCGTCAGCGCATCTTTCAGACGGCCTTCGGCCTGCGCCAGCTTGTGCAGCAGCTCGGCACGGTTGGGCGACACCAGCTCGGCGGCGGCGGTGGGCGTGGGCGCGCGCACGTCGGCGGCGAAGTCGGCGAGCGTGAAATCGGTTTCGTGGCCGACGCCGCTGACCACGGGAATGCGGCAGGCGGCAACGGCACGGACGACGGCTTCTTCGTTAAACGACCACAAATCCTCGATGCTGCCGCCGCCCCGGCAGACGATTAGCACGTCGCATTCGCCGCGCTCCGATGCCGCGTTCACAGCACGGGCAAGCTGCGCCGCGCTGTCCGCGCCCTGCACGGCGGCGGGATAAAGGATAACGGGAATGTCGGGCGCACGGCGGCGCAGGGTGGTGAGCACGTCGCGCAGGGCGGCGGCGGCGGGGCTGGTGACGATGCCGATGCGCTGCGGATGGGCGGGCAGCGGCCGCTTGTTTTCGGCGGCAAACAAACCTTCGGCCTGTAAGGCGGCTTTCAGTTTTTCGTAGGCTTCGTAGAGCCGCCCCAAGCCTTTGAGGCGCAAATCGTTCACCGTAATCTGAAATTCGCCGCGCGCCTCGTAAATGGAAATGCGGCCGCTCACTTCGACATGGTCGCCCTCTTTCAGGGCGGCAAACCGCTGCGACGTGCCCTTGAACATGGCGCAGCGCACTTGGGCGCGGCTGTCTTTGAGCGAGAAATAATAATGCCCGCTGGCGGCGCGGGTGAGGTTGGACACTTCGCCCGCCACCCACAGGCCGGAAAGATTGTCTTCCAGCAGCATTTTGGCGGCGGCGTTGAGTTCGGAAACGGACAGGGCGGCGGGCGCGAACAAATCGGACATGGCTTCGGGCGGCAGCAAAAGCGGCGGATTATACGGGAAAACGGCAGGCGGCTATAATGCGCGGCCTGCGCCGCCTGACCCCGGTTTTTCAGACGGCCTCATTATGTTTTTTCCCACGGAGAACAAGCACCATGAAACCCCGCCTTGCCGCCCTGCTCTGCGCCCTCGTCTGCCTGCCCG
>CAMURX010000259.1 GCA_947097615.1 uncultured Neisseria sp.
CTTTTCAGACGGCCTTTTCAGACGGCCTTTTCAGACGGCCTTTTCAGACGGCCTTGCAAATCCGAACGGCCTTGGCGGGTGATGCCAAGGCCGTTTGTCAGTTTGGTTCTTTTTTTGTTGCCGTTTTGATTTTCACCGCCATCAGGGTGTGCAGGCGGCGGGGGTCGGCGCGGGCGACGGTGAAGAGCAGGGGGGGCAGGGCGATTTTGTCGCCGCGCACGGGCAGGCGGCCGAGTTCGCGGATGACGAGGCCGCCTATGCTGTCGGCTTCTTCGCCGGAATAATCGGTGCCGAAGTAGGTGTTGATGTCGTCGATTTCGGTTTGGGCGTTGATGCGCCAGCGCTCGGATGAGACGGGGAAGATGTTGTCGGCGGAGTCGTCTTCGTCGAATTCGTCTTCGATATTGCCGATGATTTGTTCGATGACGTCTTCAAAGGTGACGAGGCCGGAGGTGCCACCGTATTCGTCGACGACGATGGCCATGTGCAGGCGTTGTTCGCGGAAGATTTTCAGCAGGGCGTTGAGGCTTTTGCCTTCGGGGACGAAGCAGGCGGGGCGCAGCAGGCTTTCGAGGTCGAAGGGTTCGCTGCTGCCGATGTATTTGAGCAGGTCTTTGGCGTGGAGGATGCCGAGGATGGTGTCCTTGTCGCCGTCGATGACGGGGAAGCGGGAGTGGGCGGTTTCGATGATGTAGGGGATGATGCGTTCCAGGCTGTCGCCGGCTTTGACGACGCTCATCTGCGAGCGGGTGATCATGGCGTCGCGCACTTCGAGGTCGGCGAAGTCGAGGACTTTTTCCAGCCGCTGCATAGTGTCGGCGTCGAAGGCTTGTTGTTCGTGCGCCTGTTGCAGCAGGGCGAGGACGCCTTCGGCGGTGTCGGGGGCGTTGCCGCTGAGGCGGTGGATGATGCGTTCGAGGAAGTTGGGTTTCGACGGGCTGTCGTCCATTGTGTTTGTTCCTATTTGTACGGGTCGGGGTATGCTAACTGATGCAGCAATTCGGTTTCAAGGGCTTCCATTTCTTCGGCTTCGCCATCGTCGATGTGGTCGTAGCCCATGAGGTGGAGGATGCCGTGGATGGTGAGGTGGGCGTAGTGCTGTTCGGGGGTTTTGCCTTGTTCGGCGGCTTCTTTGAGGACGACTTGCGGGCAGATGACGAGGTCGCCGTGCAGGCCGTCTGAAAGGGCGGGGAGGGTTTCGCCTTCGTCGAGGGCGAAGCTTAATACGTTGGTGGCGTAGTCTTTGCCGCGGTAGTCGCGGTTGCAGGCGCGGGCTTCTTCTTCGTCGAGGAGGACGACGGAGATGTCGGCGCGGCGGTATTGCCGTTTGACGGCCTGCCACGCCCAGCGGCGGAATTGGTTTTCAGACGGCACTTCGGCTGCTGTGGATTGGTTGTCGAAGTGGAGGGCGAGGCGTTGGCGCAGGATTTTTTGGAAGGGGTGGCGTTTGGCGCGTTTCATGGGTGGTTTGGTGTGAAAAAGGCGGGATGATACTGGAAAACGGCGGCGCGGGGCATTTTGTCCTTCGGAGGCCGTTCCCGCCAGTACCCCTTCGGGGCATAAACGCGGGAATGACGTTTCTGAAAACGGGTTTTGCGTTTTCAGACGGCCTTTTTGTATTCGCGGCTCATACCTGCCAGTCGATGGGGCTTTGACCGTGTGCTGCAAGATAGGCGTTGGTTTGCGAGAATGGGCGGCTGCCGAAGAAGCCTCGGTAGGCGGAGAGGGGGGAGGGGTGGGGCGAGGTGAGGACGAGGTGGCGGCTGCGGTCGATGAACGCGCCTTTTTTTTGTGCGTGGCTGCCCCAGAGGATGAAGACGAGGTGTCCGCGTTCTTCGGCGAGGCGGCGGATGACGGCGTCGGTGAAGGTTTCCCAGCCGAGGGCGGCGTGGGAGTGGGCTTGTCCGGCGCGGACGGTGAGGACGGTGTTGAGCAGGAGCACGCCCTGATCGGCCCAGTGTTGCAGGCAGCCGTGGGCGGGAATGGTGAAGCCGGGGATGTCGTCGGCGAGTTCTTTGTAGATGTTTTGCAATGAGGGCGGCACGGGGATGTTTTCGCGCACGGAGAAGGCGAGGCCGTGTGCCTGGCCTGCGCCGTGGTAGGGGTCTTGGCCGAGGATGACGGCTTTAACGCCGCCAAATTCGGTGGCTTTGAAGGCGTTGAAGACGTCGGCGGCGGGCGGGTAGACGGTTTGTCCGGCGGCGCGTTCGGCGCGGACGGTGTCGAGGATGGCTTGGAAGTAGGGCTTTTGTTTTTCGCCGGCGAGGGCTTCTGTCCAGGTGTTCATGGCAAAACGGGCTGGTGGGCGGGAGGCGGATTATACAGGGAAGGCCGTCTGAACGGGTTTCAGACGGCCTTTTGCACCCTTTACGACAGGTGCAGGATGGAGTGGCAGATTTCGCCGTTGAGGCGTTCGGTGACGTGCCAGTTGGAGTTGTCGTTGAGGGTGAGCCAGCGGCGTTCTTCGGTTCGGTAGAACCATTCTTTGTCGTTCTGGTAGAAGACTTGGATGTTGCGCGCTTCTAGGGGCTGTTGACATTCAAGCCAGCCTTAAAACCGTAGCAGCCAGATAAATGT
>CAMURX010000260.1 GCA_947097615.1 uncultured Neisseria sp.
CCTGATTATGGGGCGTCCGGGGAGGATTAAGGGGGTATTTGGGTAAAATCAGGAGTGATTGGGGGCGGAAACAGCCGAAAACCTGTGTTTGGGTTCCGGCTGTTGGAGGGAAGGCTTTTTTGCAAAGGTCTCATTTTGGCGGCTTTTCGTCCTAAAACGGCATCTGCCGCGTTAAAAACACTCGCTAATGGACGGCATTGGCTCGCGTTTTTGCCTTGCATCTGCCATTTTATGCCGCAAAATCTGCTTCAAAAGTTGAATGTCAACACACCCTAGGGTCTGTTGGCAATCAGCCTTGCGGCGGATTGCCGACACTCCCTAATAATCCACGCGGATTTTGCCTGCTTCGGACACGTCGGCGATTTCGATGTCGAAATACAGGGTCATGCCTGCGAGCGGGTGGTTGGCGTCGAGGGTGACGCGCTCGCTGCCGATTTCGCGGATGTAGAACACGCGCGCGCCGTCGCCGGTGTCGGCCTCTATCGCCATGCCTTCTTCCATCTGCGGCAATACCGAGGCGAGATAGGCTTTATCTACTTCGCGCACCAGATTTTCGTCGCGCTCGCCGTAGCCGTCGGCGGGGGCGACGGTGACGGCCAGCTTGTCGCCCGCCGCGCGGCCAAGCAGGGCTTGGTCGAGGCCGGGGATAATTTCGCCTGCGCCGGCGGTGTAGCGCAGGGGTTGGCCGTTTTCGCTTTGGTCGAGCAGGCGGCCGCTGCCGTCGGTGAGGGTGTAGAAGATGCCGACGCGGCGGCCTTTTTCGATGTTCACGGGTTGTCCTTTCGGTGGGGTTTTAAACGGTTTTCAAACGGTTTTCAGACGGCCTGCGCTTTACTTGGGCGTTTGGTCGTCTGAAAGCGGGGCGGGCGGGAAAATCAGGCGTTCGGTGAGCCTGTCCAATTCGCCCAGCAGTTTTTCGGCGCGCGGGCTGTTAATAATGACGACAACGGCCAGGGGCGGCGTGCCGTTGCCGCCCGTGTAATAGCCCGCCAGCGCGCGCACGTCTTTGAGCGTGCCCGTTTTCAGGCGCAGCGGCGCGCCGATGTGGCGGAAGCGGTTTTTCAGCGTGCCCTCGCCGCCTGCGACGGGCAGGGTGGCGGCGAAGGTGCGGCCGAAGGGGCTTTTGTAGGCGGCGGCGAGCATTTCGCCCATCATGCGGGCAGACACGCGCTCGCGCCGCGACAGGCCGGAGCCGTTTTCCAAAACCAGGGGCGCGGTGTCGATGCCTGCGAGCATGAATTGGACGCGCACGGCGGCATCGGGGTCTTGCGTGTCCCTGCCGCCGAAACGTTCGCCCAGCGTGAGGAAAACGGTGCGGGCAATGATGTTGTTGGAGTGTTTGTTCATGTCGGCGAGCACTTCGCCCAGCGGTTTGGATACGCGGCTGGCGAGGGTGCGGGCGGCGGGCGGGGTTTTGCCCTGCATCAGGCCGTCGGCGAGGCTGCCGCCGTTCTGCCGCCAGTGTGCGGCGAAGCTGCGCCAGGCAAATTCGGCCGCGCCGAGCATGTTGACGTAGATTTCGCGTCCGGCGCAGGCGGCGGGGGCGCGGCCTTCCACGGTAATCACGCCTTCGGCGTAGCGGCCGCGCAAAAAGCGCGAGGGTTGGGGACAGGGCGCGGGTGAGGGCGTAAAGACGGCGCGGCTGTCTACCAACACGTCGGGTAGGGGCGGATTGAGCGCGGGCGGGGCGGAGGCGTTACCGAGGGCGTAGCCGGGCGTGACGGCGGCCACTTTGTAGGCGAGCATCTGCGGGTCGGGTGCGGTGGTGAAGGCGCGGTGGGCGTCGTCGTCGAAACCGTCGGCGCTGCCGGTGTGCGGCCAGACGCTGCGGTCGAGCACCAGATGCCCGCCGATGCGGCGCACACCCTTGTCGCGCAACTGCGCCTGCATCTCCAACAGGCCGTTTTGGTCGAACACGGGATCGCCGCTGCCGACCCAGTAGAGATCGCCGTCGAGCAGGCCGTCGGGGCGCAGCGGCGCGGCGGATTTGAATGCCGTCTGCCAGCGGAAATCCGCCCCCAGCGCGCGCAGGGCGGCGAAGGCGGTAACCAGCTTCATCGTCGAGGCGGGGTTGACCGGCACGTCGGCGCGGTGTTCGGCAATCACTTCGCCGGTTTGCAGATTGCGAACGTACACAGCGGCTTCGTCGGGACGCAGGCCGCCCAAATCGAGCGCGGCGGCAGGCAGGGAAAGGAACAGAAGAAAGGAGGCAAAACGTTTTCGCATGGTTTTTTATCGCTTCGGGAAACGGGAGAGGCCGTCTGAAACCTTTTCAGACGGCCTTGATGCGGCGGTTTAACGCCCGCGCAGGCGCAGCAGCATGCCCCACGCCAAAAGCAGCACCGCAGCGAAAAACAGCAAGCTCCACACGGGCAGCGGCACGCCTAGCACATACTCGCGCACGCCGCAGTTGCCGAAGCCCTCGACGACGAAGCGCCAGTAATCGAACAGCGGCCACTCTTTCAGGCGGAACGTCCACGGCGCGCCGCAGCTGGGTTGCTCTTCGGCGGGCAGGCTTTGCAGCCAGAGCTGGTAGCTCGCGACATACAGCCCCCACACCGCA
>CAMURX010000261.1 GCA_947097615.1 uncultured Neisseria sp.
CCAGGCGGCGGGGGCGGCGGTTTCGAGCCAATGGCCGCCGGCATCGAAGCAGGTGTGCCAGGCTTGGTCGGCGGCTTCGTTTTCTTCGCGCAGGCTGTCGAGGCTGACGGCGGTGCGCCTGCCGCTGCGGAAATGGTCGGCGATTTTGTTTTTGAGAATGGCCGTTACCCAGGTTTTCAAATCGGCTTCTTCACGGAATTGGCCGAGCTTGCCCCAGGCGGCGGCAAGGGTTTCCTGCACGATGTCTTCCGCCTGCGCCTGGTCGCGCAGTTGGATGCGGGCGAAACGCAGGAGGCCGGGGCGCAGGGCGGCAAGCAGGCGGCCGTAGGTATCTTGTCCGGGCGTGGTCATAAATCCCGATTCCGCCCGGCAGGCGCGGGCAGCAGCACGCCTGCCTCCACCCAGCTTCGGACGGCCTCTTCCAGCCAATCTGAAGCGTCGAGGCCGTCTGAAAGCGCGGCCAGTTGCGCCGAGATGCCCGACAGCGTGTCCGCGCCCGCTTCTTGGAAGTGGTTCAGCAGCAACAGGTCGGCTCCGTCGAGGGCGGTGTAATATACTTTGCCCGTGTTGTCGCGCCAGGTAAGCACGTCGGCGGCCGCATCGTCTATGCGTTCGAGGCCGGAAGAGACGAAGTCGCAGGGATAGTGTTTCAGCCGCGCGCCTTCGGCCCAGCGCAATTCGGTGTTTTCATCCCATTGCGGGGCGGCTTCGGGCTGGATGACGGTTTCGGCGTGCAGGAGGTCGGTTTCGAAAGCCATCATGTGCAGGATGTTTTCAGACGGCCTTTCGTTTTCCGGCCTGCTGCGGACGTAGTCGAGAAACTGTTTGGGGATGTCGTTGAAAAACGGCGATTGCGGGCGGGCTTCGAGCAGGAAACGCCGTTGCAGGTCGTGCCACAGGCCGGCTTCGGCGAAACCGCCGGAAGCGCTGAAGCATAAGTCGATGAAACTTTTCAGGTTGTTCAGCAGCAGGCGGCGGTAGACGCCGAGCCGTCCGATGTCCACGCCTTCGAGGGCTTGCGCCGCGCCGCGCGCATAGTCAGCCAAGGCCGTCTGAAAGGCCGCGCTGCGGCCGCTTCCGTTGTCAGGCTGCATGGTTTTCATGACGCTCCTGCTCCGTTTGTTGTTGGATTCGGGCGATGCGCGCTACTTCTGCTTCGAGTTCGGCAAACGGCGGCAGGTTGTTGTCGCGTTCGAGCAGGGTCGGCACGCTGTGCGGCAGGCGGCGGCAGGTGTAGGCGAAGAGTTCCCATACGTCGCCGCAAACGGCCTGCCCGTGGGTGTCGATCAGCAGGTCGTCCCCTTCCCGGTCGTGCCCGGCCATGTGCATATAGGTAACGCGCCCCGCGTCCACTTGGTCGATGAAGTCGTGCGCGGCCAACAGCTTGTGGTTGAAGGCATTGACGTAGATGTTGTTCACGTCGAGGTGAATATCGCAGTCGGCTTCCCGTACGACGGCGTTGAGGAATTCCACTTCGCTCATTTCAGCCAGCGGGCTGTGGGCGTAATAGGAGGTGTTCTCCACCGCAATCCGCATTTCCAATATTTCCTGCACCCGGCGGATGCGCGCGGCGGTGTGGCGCACGGTTTCCCAGGTAAACGGCAGCGGCAAAAGGTCGTATACAAAACCGTTGTCGCCGCAATAGCTCAGGTGCTCGGAAAAAAAGCCGATGCGGTAGCGGGCGATGAAATCTTTAATTTGTTTCAGGAAATCCACCCGCAGCGGGTCTTGCCCGCCCAAGGAAAGCGACAAGCCGTGGCAGGCGACGGGGAAGCGTTCCGCCACTTGGTCGAACTGCCTGCGCGCCGCGCCGCCCATCCGCATCCAGTTTTCCGGTGCGACTTCGATAAAGCGGATGGGGCTGCCTGCGGGGTCGAGATGCAGGAAATCCTCCGCCATCGCGCGCTTGTAGCCCAAGCCCGCGCCTTGAAGTGTGGTTGCCATATCGTTCCTTTCGAAATCGGATGTTCCTGTAAGGGAAGGCCGTCTGAAAGCGCGTTTTAACGTTGTCAAAACGGATTATGCCTTTTCAGACGGCCTCGGTTTATTTATGCGGCCGGATTAGTGGCTGCCGCATTTGCCTTCGCCGCATGCTCCTTCGGCCGCTTTAGGGGCGGCTTTTTTGGCGGCTGCGCATTTGCCTTCGGCCGCTTTGCTTTTGGCGGCACCGCATTTGGCTTCGGCGGCTTTGCCTTTTGCAGCGGGTTTGGCCGCGCCGCATTTGCCTTCGCCGCATGCGCCTTCAGCGGCTTTTTTCGCTGCCGCTTTGGCCGGAACGGTTTGTGCGGGTTTTGCGTTTTGGTCGGCAGCGGCGGCAGCCTGTGTGCCCATCAAAGCCAATGCACCGGCCAGGGCGGCCAAAGAAGAAGTGGTTTTCATATGTTTACTCCTGAGTGTTAAAAAACGAATGAATATGCCGGAAACAGTCCGGCAGGCTGTAAAAGGCCGTCTGAAAGCAAAATTTCCGCCTTTCAGACGGCCTGAAAGCTATTTTTTGCGGAATAACAGGTAATCCAGCGAATACTTTCCCGCGCCCTGCAACAGCAGGGGCAACAGTA
>CAMURX010000262.1 GCA_947097615.1 uncultured Neisseria sp.
TGTTACCTATGTCTTCGTACGGGTGTTACCTTTGTGTCCGGTCTGTACACTTTGGGGCGCAGGGGAGGGAGTACGGCTGCGGCCGGATTGGCCGTTTCAGACTGCTTTGAGACATTGCAGGTGAAACAAAACGGCCGTCTTGCGGATTGCAGGACGGCCATTTTGGCGGGTATTGCGGTTTTTCAGGCTGCCTTTGCGGGCGCGATTATAGAAAACCGGGGCAGCCTGAAAACCATACCGAATAACTAATCCGAAAGTAGGATTGCGCGTTTGGCGTTTTCAGGCTGCCTGTTTTTATGCGCCGTCAGCGGGTGCCGTTGCGGCGGCGTACGAGCTGCCACGGGCGGATAAGGTAGAACGCGCTGGCAAAGCCGCTCCACACATGCACCATGCGGGTAAACGGGAAGATAAAGAAAAAGGTCATGCCCATGAAGATGTGCAGTTTAAACAAAAAGTTGGCATCTTCGATATAGCCTGCCGCGCCGCCTCGGAAGGTTACGATGTGCTGCGCCCACTGCATGAGTTTGACCATTTCGTGGCCGTCGAGGTGTCCCATGCTGACGAAGATGGTGGAGAGGCCGAGCAGCAGGGTGATTAAAATCCAAATCAAAACGAGTTTGTCGCGCCAGGTGCTGTTGATGCTGATGCGGTCGACCTTGAAGCGGCGGTTGATCAGGATAATCAGACCGACCAGGGCGGTGATGCCGAAGATGCCGCCCATGGTCATGGCGAACACTTGTTTTGCGCTGTGGCTCACGCCGATGGCATCCCAAAACCACAGCGGGGTGAGCAGGCCGAACAGGTGGCCGCCGAATACGGCGAGCACGCCGACGTGGAACAAGACGCTGCCCAAGCGCAGCTGGCCTCGGTAGAGCATTTCGCTGGAATCGCTTTTCCAAGTGTATTGCTCGCGGTCGAAACGCATCAGGCTGCCGAGAAAAAACACGGCCAGGCAGATGTAGGGGTAAACGCCGAAGAAAAACTGGTGGAATGTGTTGAGGTCGTTCATGATTTTTCCTTTTCAGGCGGCCTTATGCGGGGCGGCCGTTGGGGTAGAACTGTACGGTCTGCACGCTCGGTTTGAGCAGCGGCTCGATGCCCTGCACGTCGGGGCCGAAGGTTTCCATCGCTTCGTCCATGTCGCGCACGGGCGGCTCGGTTAAAGGCTGCGGCTCGACGGGGCTGAGGGATACGGCCGTCTGAAGCAGCGCGGCGTAGGGTGAGCCGTAGGTCGTCAGGTTTTTGCCGATGTGGTTGATCACGTGCACCGCGTCGCCCAACAGTTTTTCCGCGTCTTCGGGCGGGATGTGGGCGAAAAATTCCAACAGCGCGGGCAGGTAGTCGGGCAGCTCGTCGTCGCCCAGCTCGAAGCCGTAGTGGCGGTATTCTTCGAGCAGATCAACCATCGCGCTGCCACGGTCGCGGTCTTCGCCGTAAACGTGCTCGAAGATATACAGCGCGTGCTGGCGGGTGCGGTCGAACACGAGTACATAGTCTTCCTGCAATTCGCGCAGGCTGCGGCTGCCCAAATGGTCGAGCAAGGCCTGCAACGCGGTTTTGTGCGACGCAAGCTCCGGCCATTCGTTTAAGGCCGTCTGAAACTCCGGCAACGCTTCGATAAGGTCGGCTTCGGGGTAACACATCAAAGCCGACAGCCATTTGTAAACCATCGGATTGGCGGCCATCAGCGTACTCCTTCTTCTTTGTTTTTCTCGATGTCTTTGCGGCGGTCGAAGAAGATAATCGGCGTGCCTTTGCGTTTGCCGAACAGGCTCTCCTGCGTGAGGCCGTCTGCATTGTCGCCGGAGCAGCCGTTGCCGAAGCTGAAGCCGCAGCTGGCTTTGTCTTCAAAGCTGTTTTCCACCATTTCTTTGTGCGAAGTGGGAATCACGAAGCGGTCTTCGTAGTTGGCAATCGCCAGCGTTTGGTACATATCTTCGACCATGGCGGGGGTGAGGCCGGTGCCGTCGAGGGTTTGTTCCAGCGTTTCGCCTTCGACCACTTGGCCGCGCTTGAAGCGGCGCATGGCAATCATGCGCTCCAAGGCTTCTTTCACCGGCTCGACTTTGCCTGCGGTCAAAAGGTTGGCCAGATAGCGCAGCGGGATACGCATTTCGTCAACGCTGGGGATAATGCCGTTTTCGCCGATAAAGCCGTTTTCGATGGCCGACTGGATGGGCGAGAGGGGCGGTACATACCAAACCATCGGCAGGGTGCGGTATTCGGGGTGCAGCGGGAAGGCGATTTTCCAATCCACGGCCATTTTGTACACCGGCGATTTTTTCGCCGCGTCAATCCAGCTTTGGCTGATGCCCTGTTTCAAGGCTTCGCGCTCGACTTCGGGGTCGTGCGGATTCAGGAAAATACCGAGTTGGGCTTCATACAAGTCCTGCGGGTCTTCCACGCTGGCGGCTTCTTCGATGCGGTCTGCGTCGTAGAGCAATACGCCCAAGTAGCGGATACGGCCGACGCAGGTTTCCGAGCAGATGGTCGGTTCGCCCGCTTCGATGCGCGGGT
>CAMURX010000263.1 GCA_947097615.1 uncultured Neisseria sp.
TGGTATTTGACGGGGTCGTTTTCGGCGAGTTTGTAGCCCTGGCCTTTTTTGGTGACGACGTGCAAAAGCTGCGGGCCTTTTTTGTGGCGCAGCCCGGTGAGGGTTTCGACGAGTTTGCCGACGTCGTGGCCGTCGACGGGGCCGGTGTAGGCGAAGCCGAAGTTTTCAAAGAGGGAGAGGGATTGTTTGATGTGTTCGCTCTCGCCCGCCAGCGATTTGATGGTTTCTTCGGCTTTTTGCGCGATTTCTTTGACGGCGGGGAGTTTGTCCAAGACTTTGTCGGAGCGGGCTTTGATGGTGCTGAGCAGGCCGTGCATGTCGCGCATGACGTTGCGGGCGAGGTATTTGGGCAGGGCGCCGACGTTGGGCGAGATGGACATTTCGTTGTCGTTGAGGATGACGAGCAGGTCGGTGTCGGCCATGTCGCCCGCGCAGTTGAGGGCTTCGAAAGCCTGTCCGGCGGTCATCGCGCCGTCGCCGATAACGGCGATGCTGCGGCAGGTTCTGCCCGCCAGTCTGTCGGCGACGGCCATGCCCAGCGCGGCGCCGATGGAGGTGGAGGAGTGGCCGACGCCGAAGTCGTCGTATTCGCTTTCGCTGCGTTTGGGGAAACCGGCAAGGCCGCCGAACTGGCGCATGGTGTCCATGCGGTTTTTGCGGCCGGTGAGGATTTTGTGGGGATAGCTTTGGTGGCCGACGTCCCAAACCAGATGGTCTTCTGGTGTGTTGTACACATAGTGCAGGGCGACGGTCAGCTCCACCGCGCCGAGGTTGCTGGCGAAGTGGCCGCCGGTTTTGCTGACGGATTCGAGCAGGAAGGTGCGGATTTCGCCGCACAGCTGCGGCAGTTCGGCGGGAGCAAGCCGGCGCAGGTCTTGCGGCAGCGCGACGGTGTCCAGTAGGGGCGTTTGGCTCATGGCGTTCTTTGTCTTTATTTGAACAGGCCGTCTGAAAACGTGTTTTCAGACGGCCTTTGTGTTTCGGCGCGGCGGATTATATAGCAACAGGCGGTGCGGCCGATATGGCAAAAGGCCGTCTGAAAGCGGGTTTTTCCTTTCAGACGGCCTCTTTGCGCGGCGGCATCCGCCCGTTCGGACGGGCGGGACAGGGTGGAAGGCCGTCTGAAAGCGCAGCTTCGGCGCAGCCAAAACAAGGCTTCAACGAAGTGAAAACCGACAAACAGGGTTTCAGACGGCCTCTGCCGGGCGGCTATAAGCGGGTGACGGAGAGCACGCCTTTGATTTCGCTCAGGCCGACCAAAACGCGCGGCAGGTCGCCGACCTGTTTCACTTCAAGGGTGAAGCGCATGCTGGCTTCAAGATCGCGCGACTGGGTTTGCACGCCGGTGACGTTGATTTTGTGGCGGGCGAGGTTTTCCGACACGTCGCGCAAGAGGCCGGAGCGGTCTTGGGCGCGGATTTCGATGTCGACGGCGAACACCTGCCCGTTGTCGGCGCCGTTCCATGAGGCGGGCAGCACTTTGTCGGGCGAGTGGCGGGCGAGGTTTTGCAGCTCGGGGCAGTTGCTGCGGTGGACGGAGATGCCGCGCGCGCGGGTGACGAAGCCGGTGATGTCGTCGGGCGGCGCGGGTTTGCAGCATTTGGCGAGTACGGTGAGCAGGCCGCCTTCGCCGTTGATGAGGACGCCGCCGGACTGGCTGCTTTTGATTTTCGACTGTTTGACGATGCTGCTTTCGCTCACGGGCGCGGGCGGCGGCTCGTTCAATGCGCCTGCGGCCTTCTGCACGGCGCGCGGCGTGATTTCGCCCTGGCCGACGGCGGTATAGAGTTCTTCCGTTTTGGCAAAGCCGAGTTTGTCGCACAGTTGTTGCAGGTTGGGTTTGAAGGGGATTTTGGCGAGGATTTTTTCCAGCTGCTGTTTGCCGTTTTCGCGCACGGCTTCGGCGTTTTGGCGGCGGATGTAGGCACGGATTTTGCCGATGGCTTTGTGCGATTTGACCCAGCCTTCGTAGAGCCAGTTGACCGAGGGTTCGCCTTCTTTGGCGGTGATGATTTCGACGCGCTGGCCGTTTTCCAGCGGGGTGGACAGGGGCACTATTTGGCCTTCGACTTTCGCCCCCCGGCAGCGGTCGCCGATGCTGCTGTGCAGGGCGTAGGCAAAGTCGATGGGCGTGGCGCCGACGGGCAGCGACAGCACTTTGCCGTGCGGCGTGAGGACATAAATGGTGTCGTTGAACAGCTCGGTTTTGAAGGCGGCGGCGAGGTCTTCTTTGCCGCTTTCGGCCATGTTTTCGCGCCAGTCGAGCAGTTGGCGCAGCCAGGCGATTTTCTGTTCGTACGCGCTGTCGCCCTTACCGCCCTCTTTGTAACGCCAGTGCGCGGCGACACCGAATTCGTTGAACTGGTGCATATCGAAGGTGCGGATTTGCACTTCCACGCCTTTGTCTTCGGGGCCGACGATGACGGTGTGCAGCGATTGGTAGCCATTGCCTTTGGGGTTGGCGATGTAGTCGTCGAACTCGCCGGGAATGGGCTGCCACA